>JBOFGJ010000904.1:0-5525 GCA_051649065.1 Flavobacterium sp.
GTAATATACTCTTTACAGTAGATCAGTAAAATTAGTCGGAAGAGATAGCACATTTCACGGATTTAAAAGAATATTAAGTGCAGTTGTATTTAATTAGTTTTATTTTGTACCCTTAATAGAAAGGAAGATGAAGTTAGAAGAAAATAAAGAAATAGACTTTTATACGAGAAAGGATAATTTGATTATTCCTACACCGCAGAAACAAGATTATTATACACTTATTTTATGTACTAAAGGACAGATAGACTTAAAGGTGGGATACCACAAGTTTACTATTACAGAGGGAGCAATGTCTATTATTTCGCCAGAGGTACTATATGTAGGAGGAGAGGCTTCTGAAGATTTTAGAGTATTACAGATCTTCTTTAAGAAGTGTTTTCTCTATCGCAATTATGTCAAGGAGATGATCGTAGACGAACTATTGTTCTTAAATGTTGATTATCCGCCGATGTATAACTTAGAGAACTCGTTTAAGCACGTGTTGCAGAATTTTAATAACCTAGCTTGGGAGTTAGATACCAAAGGACCTTATCATCTCAATATTATTCGTTTAAAATTGATAGAGATATTATATGACTACAACAGAGCTTGTGAATATTGTCTATTGGGCTTTCACAAGGGAATGAATAGACAGTATCAGTTGACCTATACCTTTAAGCAACTATTAGAAGAGAAGTTTAAAGAGCTGAAGACAGTACAGCAGTATGCTGACCTGATGGGAATAACACCGAAGCACTTGACTGAGGTTATTAAAGAAGAGACGGGTATGACAGCCCTACAGTTGATACACGAGCGTATACTACTAGAAGCACAGTATTTGCTTAAGCACAGTCATATGACAGTGAAGGAATGCGCTTATGAATTAGGGTTTGATAATATATCTTACTTCAATAGATTCTTTAAGCTTCACTTAGAACTATCCCCATTGGTTTATAGAAACAAGTAATGGACTATATTGTATAAACCCAGATTAAAAAAAGAGAGCTTAGTGTAGATGTACTAAGCTCTCTTTTTTAATCTAGGTTTATTGATACTTTATCTGTATCTCCTTGTATATAAATAGTAAATTCACTAAGCTCTCTTATTACCTTCTACATCTATAAATAAATGTTCTTTTAATTCGTCAAAGTTCTTATAGCTAAACTCAAATATCTTAGTTGTCTTATTGTCTTCTTGAATAACGATGTACTCTGAAGCTCCAAAGAACGCTCTTTTAGTATAGCCTAAGGCACAAACTGTATTGGGTTTATAAAAAGTCTTCTTAGCGCCTATTAGGTTTCTAACGATAATCTCCTTGTCAGAAATACTAATAGCTTTAACCATCGTCATTGTCAAAGAGAAACTAAATATAAATAAAACAACTCCTACTGTGACTCCTCCAAGGAAACCGTAGTGTGTTTTAAATACAGTATGACTTTCCCCTGAATTATCAGCCATAAAATACAAGATGAATACAAAGATTATAGCGACGGTAAGCATAAAGAGTAGTAAATTTATTACTCTATTACTATATTGTGATTTGATCATTGTAGAGATGTTTTGGTTTGTATAACAGCAAGTTAATAATAATTTAAAGTATAAGCAAACTAAATATTAGCAAAGAAGAGGTAGACTTTTAAGATAATTATACCTTAGCAAAAAAAGAATAAAGAAATGAGTTGGAATGCCGAACAGGTTTATACATTAGTTAATCCGAAGCTAATAGAATACTTAAAAGAAATAAATAATCTTCAACAAGGATTGTTTCAAGTAGATGATTTAAGAGGGGTTAGAAGTCAGTGGACTAGAGAGGTTTTCTTTGAGAATGATAATCACGAGCGCAAAGAGATTAAGCACAGTCTACCTCAAGAGGGATTATTAGTGATTAATCCATCGATGTATAGAACTAGTTATGATGATAAGAACAATGATTTCTATGAGCGTTATAAAGAATATGAATCAACAAAATGGGATTTCATAAAGGACATTACTGTAGAACCTGTTGTATTATCGCTTAATCTAACAATAGAACAGTGTAAATTACTTGCTTATTTACAGTATTTGAACCTTGAGTTTAATCAGCCTTTTGTCTATTATAAGTGTGAAATGTGGGGTGGACAAATAGATGAGGAAATTGCAATTGTCTTTGATGGCGAGATGAAGGTATATTATTTTGATGAGTTAAATGATAACTATAAACAACTATTAGGTACAGAGTTAAAAGAGGTAGAAGAGCATACAGCCTTACAACTAGGTCTTGCCTCAATCGGACTGCATTTACCAACGCACTTCTTTGCTCTACACGAGACTTCATTTGATTGGTATCCTTATCGAATGATGGAGTAATGACAGCTATATTAGATCTATTAATCGGTTGGGGATTCGAGAGGTATCTCTGAGGTGTTGTTGCTGAGGAAACCCGTCTCACTCGTATACCTCAGGAATACTGCTAGTATTATCAATATAGTGCAAGTAAAGAGAAGTGTAGTCTATAATATATTTTGTCAACACACAACGAGGATGATATATTATACGTTAGGCGGAAGATATTCCTTCTTTGCATTGTTTTTACAGTTCACTTCACTTTATTACTTCGCAAGATTAATAGTCTTTTAAACGCAATTTAATAACCGTTCACTATTCACTGTCAACGGTATATCACTCAATTCCTTAAAGTTTTATTAAATTATTTAAACAACTAAAAAGGGGGATTGTTGTATAAATAGTACGCTATAGAATTAATTGATATACATATTGATAGGATGTTGTGATTTTATTAGAAGAGTTGAGGTCTTTTTGGAATTTTGTTGGACTGAACTTGTCATAGGACAAGTAAGGGAATAAATCGGATTATTTATATTTGTGTATCATCGAGATTAGCGGTTTAGATAGTACACTAAACTATGTGATAAATCGCACATACTTCATTAAGGCGATGAGCATTAACTAATCTTAGTATAACAACATTATGGAAATAGGGATTGTAGAAGACCCGAAGGTGAAGAAGTATTTGCCTTGGCTTGCTGCGTTAGCTATATTTATGCAGGCTTTAGATGGAACTATCCTCAATACAGGATTGCCCTCTATCGCTAAGAGTTTAGGAGAATCTCCTCTAGAGATGCAAAGTGTTATCGTATCATATACTTTAACTGTAGCGCTGCTTATACCCCTTAGTGGATGGTTAGCAGACCGATTCGGTACACGTAATATGCTGATGGTAGCGATTACTACATTTACTTTAGGTTCTCTGTTTTGCTCAATGGCGAACACCTTAGATCAGTTAGTTTTAGCTCGTATATTCCAAGCCATAGGTGGTTCGATGCTAGTACCCGTAGCTCGTCTTATCTTAATCTATGCTTATCCAAAAGAGCAGTTGCTAGGTATTATTAACTTCATTACGATACCAGCCTTAATAGGTCCGATGTTAGGCCCTACAGCAGGAGGATTCTTAGTAGAGAAGTTCTCTTGGCATTGGATATTCTTAATCAATCTACCTGTGGGAATTATCGCTATTCTATGGACCAGAAAGTTAGTGCCCAACTTTAAGAACACAGTAGGTAAGTTTGATCTTAAAGGGTGGATACTTATAAGTGGAGGATTAACTACTATCACTTTGATTATAGAACGATGGAACTCACCACAGTTCACTGCTGTTACTCTAATTCTATTAGCGGTATTAGCTGTTATCTGTACATTAGGGTATATACGATATGCTAATAAGACAAGTAAAGCTTTAATCAGACTGAGCCTTTTAAAGATTAAAACGCTTCGCATAGGACTAATAGGAAATCTTATTACACGTTTTGGAGTAGGTGGAATGCCTCTGATGGTTCCTTTATTACTACAAGTCGGATTTGGTTATTCAGCATTCTTTGCGGGGTTGATGATGATTCCACAAGCAGGGGCAAACCTTGTGTTTAGAAACTTTGTTATTCCTATTGTGCGCAAGTTTGGTTATCGTAACACCTTAATTGTAAACACGATATTGACAGGAATTATTATCTGTTGTTTCTTCTTTATTACTAAGAGTACACCGATGTGGGTACTGGTGATGTTAATGATTTTTAATGGTGCATTTAACGCGATACAGTTTACCTCGATGAATACTATAGCCTTAGCAGACTTAGATAGTGATACTTCAAGTGAAGGGAATACTCTGCTATCAGTAACTCAACAGTTAGCGATAAGCCTAGGTATATCTATATCAGCGATGATACTAATGATGTTCCAAAACAGCAGTGTTGGTACTAATGATCAAGGTATAGACGTCTTTAGATATACATTTTTAGCAATGGGAGTAATCACGATATTGTCTAGTAGAGTATTCGTGAGACTTAGTGCTGAAGCGGGAGCAAGCCTTGTTGAGAAAAGAGAATATAAAACAGAAAAACAATAACCCACCACAATCTGACACAATGAAAAGACTATATTTCAGACCTTTAGTTTTAGAAGATAAAGAACAATTACTTCATATCTACTCAGATAAGGAAGCAATGAAACACAGAGCAAGTAAACCTCTCGAAACTCTTGCTGATGCTGAGCAAATGGTCTTACAGGCGCATCGAGAATGGGAAGATAAAGTCAAGGTAAGATTAGCTGTGGTACAGAAAGATACGGAGGTGTTGATCGGTACGGCGATGTACTTCTTCGAATCGCCAACTGCAGTAGAGATAGGCTTTTCTATCGGTAGGGACTTTTGGAAATATGGTTATGGACAAGAGGGAACAGAAGGACTGATAGAGTACGTTAAAGCACACGAACTAGAAGTCACTACTATAGTGGGGATTGCTCGTAGTGCTAATGAGAAGTCTTTGAAGATGATGCAGAATATTGGTTTTGAAGAAAATCTTATGTATTATGAAGAAGATAAAAGACGTTTTGAATTAAAGATTAGATACTAAAAGTACTTATAAGCACATTTAGTATCTAGATCAATATATGTTATACATTTACACCAAAGATGTAACCTACTAAAGCAGATATTCCCATAGCTAAAGTTCCCCAAATAACAATTCTTATGATTGCTTTTTTAATACTTGAACCACCTGTTTTTGCAGAGATAGTTCCCAGTATAATTAAAAAAATAATAGTAAAACCATAAAGCCAGTATTCCATTTCTGTAATGGGAGCAAATAGTGTAACTAATAAAGGTAGTATTCCACCGATTGTAAAGGATGCACCTGATGCTAATGCAGCTTGCATAGGATTAGCTTGACTAATTTCATTAATTCCTAATTCATCTCGGACATGGGCTGCTAAAGCATCTTTTTTAGTTAACTCTATAGCTACCTGCATAGCAGTTTCTTTTTTTAACCCTCTCTTTTCATAGATCTCTGCTAAGATGTTTAGTTCTACTTCAGGCATATCTCTTAACTCTTTTGCTTCGCGGGCTATATCTGCTTTTTCTATATCTGTTTGTGAACTTACAGATACATATTCACCAGCAGCCATAGATAAGGCACCAGCTACTAAGCTTGCTACAGTAGCTAATAAAATAGGTTCTCTTGTAATGCTTGCTGTAGCTACTCCTATAGCTAAACTTGAGA
>JBOFGJ010000905.1:0-12073 GCA_051649065.1 Flavobacterium sp.
AAGTCGATAAACTCTTTTTCATTCATAGAGAAATAAGCATTGATACTTCCTATCTCAGATACTGTAGTTAGAGGCTCTGGTGAAGCGCTACTTACCAATGCTCCTACTTTATAAGGGATTAATCCTATAACTCCATCAAAAGGAGCCACCACCTGAGTATATCCTACATTAGCCTGCGCACTATTTAAGTTCGCTTTAGCTTGTGCTAGTTGTGCTTCTTTACTTCTTAATGCATACTCTGCAGACTCTAACTCATAGTTACTGATAATACCTTCACTCACTAGTGGTTTAGCTTTAGCTACTTGCATACGAGCGTTGTTTAACTCTGCCTCAGCATTTTTTATCGAAGCCACCGCTGCCACACTCTCTTCGTGATATTGTGGAGCGTAGATTTTGAATAAGGGTTGCCCTTTTTTGACTGTTTGCCCTTCATCAACGTAGATCGTTTCAACGAAACCATCAATCTTTGGGCGCAATTCTACATCTTTTATCCCTTGTAAGACCACTGGATAATCTGTAAATAAATTGGCTTTCTCCGTTTTAATTGAAAGTACAGGATACTGCTCGACTTGACCGTCTCCTCCCCATTCTCCTTCTTGTTTTTTATCTTGACATGCCCATAATAAGGCGATTGTAGTAAGACCTAAAAAAGTAGATGTTTTTTTCATCTTTAACTATTTATTATTGATTGAACTATTGTGTTAAGTAGTAGCACTATTTCTATTTAAACACGTGGCAAATGTATTATCTAAACAAAATGAGGTAAAGGGGTAAAAAGTAGATTTTTTAGTCAAAAGGTAAGATTATAGAAATCAAAAAGTATCTCCCTTAAGTACAAAACACATTATTTCTCTTCCCTACTGCACTATGCCCTAGCTTATAAAAGAATATAATACACAGCCATTAGGCTACTATTAACATGAGGCAAAATTCCATCAATGAGCACTAGCACACAAGCACTATAACACGGTATAGATGTTCAAAATGTCGGATTTAAAACATTTAACTATAATTGTTCTAAATAACTTAATTTTAGCCAATAAGTAAGTTTCAGCCACTTACGCCTTCTATTAATAGCTCTTAAAAAACGGGAAACACTTTTTTAAAATTATATACTTACTAGCCCCTATTTATCGCTATAAAACACTTTTGTAATCTCTATTTTTTCTTAAAAGGGATCTATTAGG
The DNA here is from genome assembly GCA_051649065.1 of Flavobacterium sp. Taxonomy (GTDB): domain Bacteria; phylum Bacteroidota; class Bacteroidia; order Flavobacteriales; family Flavobacteriaceae; genus Flavobacterium. Next base: position 1,188 of record JBOFGJ010000905.1, read on the forward strand.
CTAATTCTAGCCATAAATAGTAAAAAAGAGATTCACTTTTTTTAAACAGTAAAAACAAACAACAATTTAATAATCAACACATTACCATCTATTTCGTTTTTTATCCAATGAAGTGATATCCCCTCTCATCCCTTATATAACTTAGCATTAATACTAATTCCTTCGACAATACATGGAGAATACCTCGAGAATAGTTGAGTTAAGATGGTCTTTGTCGAGGGATGCTTCTTTTATTCTCCCACTTTTTTCCAATAATTAAATATGAAGAAAGGTATAGTACTAGATTATGAATCGTTAGATAGCCATTCACAATATTCAATAACTAGGTAAATAAACATAAAGAAATAGGTAAATGAAGACAATAAACTAGTATCTATCGGCAATGTATTCTTATCATTTATAAACAGAATCTAATATTACATCACAGTGCAGTACTGCTATCGATAAGGAGATTATAATACTATTATAAGCAATTAACGCTATAAACTATGACGATATGCACTAGGACTGATATCACTATACTTTTTGAAGTACTTGCCGAAGGTACTCTGATCGCTGAAGTGAAGTATATCTGCGATGGTTCCTATAGAAAGGTTTTGGTCTTGTAGTAAGATTTTTGCTTCTAAGACTACTTGATTTTGGATCCACTCACTAGCAGTCAGTCCCGTTTCTGATGAGATTACTTGACTTAGATATTTAGGATGTACATGGAGATAGTCAGCATAGTACTGTACACTTCTCTGTTCTTTACAGTGCTTACCTACTGCTTCTCTAAACTTGAGAGCAAGTTTATGTAAACTTTTGGTCACATTTCCATATTTCTCGTACAGATACGCTACTTCGTTAATCATGCTGTAGATCACCCCTCTGATTACTTCTGTATGAAATGAGCTGTCAGAATTATGATAGAGGTCTATGACCTTAAACATAGTCTTAAAACTCTCAAACTCCCTAGGATCTAACTGTGTGACACAACCTCCTAGACTGGATAAGTCAGAAAAAGAAGCTAGTACATTATTCTCGACTAATTTATCTTGTAAGAAATCTTCTGAAAAAAGAATAGTCATCATCTCATAGGTACGACGTGTCTTGTCCCATCTTTTAATCGATGTAGTATCTGCAAAAATGATAGCAGGTCCCTTGATAGTATACTCTGTAAGATCAATATAAAAGGTAATCTCTCCTTCTTCTAAGAGTCCTATTCCATAATAATTAGATCGATAAGGCTCTGCCGGATAATATGCTAGATTAATAAATGGCATATAGATATAGTGCTCTTGCGTCTCTAATTCTTTGAAACTATTTTTTAAGCGATCTAAGGTTTCCCATTTTATATTCTTCATTTCTAACCAAGCTGATAGGCAAAAATAGAAAGTTATTTAGTATAATTTCGTTTTTTGACACTACCTATTTCTCTTTAACCTACTACATTTATTCGTATAAAAACTGTAACTCAATAACAAGAGAAACGACTCTCAAAAAAAAATATCGTTATATTTGCTTTATCATTAAAATAACCTCAACACAAAAAATAAAAGATATGAAAACATTAGGATGGATAGGACTAGGGAATATGGGAGCTCCGATGGCTACTAATCTTTTAAAAACAGGATACAAGGTTAACTTTTACAGAAGAGATATAACTAAATCTTCTCCATTAATTGCTTTAGGAGCAACGCCTTTAGATGGTATCAATAATTTTATTACGCATACGGATATCATATTCTTAACACTGCCTGATGATACAATAGTAGAGGATATGTTTAATCAGATAGTGACTAATGATATCTCGGGAAAGGTATTTATCAACAGCAGTACAATCTCTCCTGCTCTTGCGCTAAACTTAAGTAATGCTATCCAACTGAAAGGTGGTCATTATCTAGATGCCCCTGTATCAGGAAGTGTAAAGCCTGCGATAGATGGAACTCTACTATTCTTAGTTGGTGGGAAAAAAGAAGTCTATGAAGATGCTATTCCATTCTTCGAAATAATGGGTAAAAGTCACTATTACTTAGGAGAAACAGGTAATGGTAGTAAAGCTAAACTAGCGATTAACTATTATATGTCTGTAGTAGTACAGGGACTAGCAGAGACAGTATTATTCGCTGAACAAAATGGTGTAAGTAGAGAGCTGATGACTGCTATCGTAAATGACAGTGCATGTGGCTCTGGCATGAGTAAGATAAAGACTCCTGCTGTGATTAGCGACGAATATCCTGCTGCATTTCCACTAAAATTTATGCTAAAAGATATCCGACTAGCGCAAGATGCTGGATGGAATACTGCGCTGACACAAGCTGCTGAACAAGCGTATGCAAAGGCTAGTGAACAAGGATTAGAAGAACAAGACTTAATGGCTGTAATCAAAGCTATTCAATAATTATATATTAATAAACCTCAATCTAATACAGATGACGCACTTACAAGAAGTAATCGAAAAAGCGTGGGACGACCGCTCACTTTTACAAGATCAAAACACTCAAAATACTATTCGTGAAGTTATAGAGCTTATTGACAGTGGTAAATTGCGTGTAGCTGAGCCAAAAGGTACTGAATGGCAAATTAATGAATGGGTTAAAAAAGCAGTAGTGCTATACTTCCCTATTCAAAAGATGGAAACGCTAGAAGCGGGTATCTTCGAATACCACGATAAAATGCCACTGAAGAGAAATTATGCTGAGAAAGGTATCAGAGTAGTACCTAATGCTGTGGCTCGTCATGGAGCTTATATATCTGCAGGTGTTATCTTAATGCCTTCTTATGTAAATATCGGTGCTTATGTAGATGAAGGAACGATGGTGGACACTTGGGCAACAGTTGGGTCATGTGCACAGATCGGTAAGAACGTTCACTTATCAGGTGGTGTAGGTATCGGTGGTGTATTAGAACCATTACAAGCAGCTCCAGTAATCATTGAAGACAATGCATTCATCGGATCGCGTTGTATCGTGGTAGAAGGTGTTCGCGTAGGTAAAGAAGCTGTATTAGGTGCTAATGTAGTACTTACAGCATCGACTAAGATTATAGATGTGACAGGAGATACTCCTGTAGAGATAAAAGGATATGTACCTGAGCGCTCTGTAGTGATACCAGGATCATATACTAAACAATTCCCTGCTGGCGAGTTCCAAGTACCATGTGCTTTAATCATCGGTCAGAGAAAACCATCTACAGATCTTAAGACATCATTAAATGATGCACTTAGAGAGTATAACGTAGCAGTGTAACATATTCGTGATATGCAATAAAATAAACAGGGTACTTCTAGAGCACTCTGTTTTTTATTTATTATTAAGTTTTTTTTTAATTCATTATGAGTAAATTATTTTCTCAAAACTGTCTCTTATTTTTCAAGAGGTTTTTATTAATCTTCTTCTTCTACCAACTGTGTAGAGTAGGTTTTTATTTCTATAATGCACATCTACTAGATCCATGGGATTTAAAAGTTTTTATAGGCGGAGTACGTTTTGACTTAGCTGCATTAGGATTTATTAATATAGGATTTGCCCTATTACATTTGTTCCCAGGTAAGTTTCAATCAAATAAAGGATATCAGAAGTTTTTATTTTATAGTTTCTTCTTGGTGAATATTTTCTTCTTATGTTTAAACTATGTAGATTATGAATACTTTAAATTTATAGGAAGACGTAGCTCGTATGCTTTCATTACTGCTAGTGGTATGGAGCAAGAATTACCAGGTTTATTAAAAAACTTCATCTTTAACTATTGGTGGATTCCTCTATTTATGTTTTTATCTTTTCTATTCTTCTGGTTAATATACCGTAAGATTAACTTTAAGATTAAGAATAGTAGATTTAATATTAAAGATACCATCATCACCATATTAGTGGTTGGAGTAATGTTGGTATTAGGTCGTGGTGGAATTCAACCAAAACCAATACGCTTAGTAGACGCCTCTCAATACGGAGGACTTAAAAATACTGCTCTAGTATTAAACACTCCTTTCTCAGTACTTAAGACAATGGGGAAAAGTGAAAATCTAGAAGAAGTACACTTTTATACAGATACAGAGTTAGATAATATATTTAACCCTGTACAAGAGTTTAGATACGACAGTATCAATAAAAAGAATGTTGTATTGTTAATCGTAGAAAGCTTTGGTAGAGAGACGATGAATAGAGGATTAACTCCATTTATGGATTCATTAGCTCAGAACAGTCACTTCTTTGAAAATGCTTTTGCAAATGGAAAAGTATCTATAGATGCTGTACCCTCTTCGATCTCAAGTATACCTAGTTTAATGAACAGAACATTCATCTCATCTAGTTATGCGTTAAACGATGTATATACACTGCCTAGAGTATTAAAAGACTATGGATATCATACTGCATTCTTTCACGGAGCATTTAATGGTAGCCAAAACTTCGATCAGTATGCTAATGTAGCAGGATTTGAAGAATATTATGGCAAGAACGAATACGAAGGTCCTGAGGCATTCGATGGGGCTTGGGGGATATTCTACGAAGAGTTCTTACAATTTTATGCAAAGAAATTAGATGAATTTAAAAAGCCTTTCTTTACTACACTATTTACGATCTCTTCACACAATCCATATACTATTCCTGAAAGATATAAAGGGAAGTTTCCTAAAGGACAAGCAGATATCCACGAGTCTATCGCTTATGCTGATCATACACTGAAGAAGTTCTTCGAAACTGCTAAGACAAAAGACTGGTATAACAATACTATATTTATCATTACGGCAGATCACACTTGTGCTGAGCCTATAGAAGAGGAGTGGAAAACGAATGTAGGTAAATTCCGTATTCCGATATTATTCTTAGCTCCTGGAGATACAAATATGACTACTGAGAAAGTTGAAAAGAACTTTCAACAGATAGATATCTTGCCTAGTTTAATGGATTACTTACAGATAAATACTAAAATAGTCACTTATGGTAAGTCGTATAAGTCAGATAAAGATTTCGTAGTAAACTATCTTGATAACATTTATAATTATGAGAAAGGGGATTATTATCTAGCCTTCGATGGTAAGAAGACTTTAGGACTTTACAATTGGAAAAAAGATCCTCTATTAAAGCAAAATCTAATGAATACAGAAGTTGCAAAGAGGGATGAAATGGAGAAATTCATTAAAGCATATATTCAATCTTTTAATCATCGAGTTAAAAACAATCAACTTACAATAAAGTAAATCATCAACAGCCTCTTGTTAATTCAAGGGGCTGTTTTGGTTTGTTTTAACATCGCTAATTGAACCCAGATTAAGCATGCAAAGTATTTCTACTTCATATCTCTTTCATTTCTTCTAAAACCATACTACAGTATGCTTTTAGAAGAAATTCAGACCTATTTTGTATAATTACTTTTCGTTTATATGTCTATCGCTTAATCTAGGTTGAATTAACAAAATATCTTTCTTCTATCACACTATGCTTTAGATAAGTAATAATTCTTAACTACAACACTAAAAAAATGCTAAAAGTTAAATAATTTCATTTAAATGATATACTTTTAACCCAGAATCACCGTTAGCCAAATACTACAAAGAAATTCTACTGCATAGCTCTTTCATTAGTTATAAGACCATACTATAATATGCTTTAATCTAATGCAGATCTATTTTGTATAATTACTTTTCATTTATATGTCTATCGCACATTCTGAGTTTAACTAGATGTATTAACCTAACAAGGAATCAGAATAAACTACATTAACAAAATCACCTAATTAGTTTTTTTAAACACTTTACAAAACAAAAAAAATGGCAATAAGTGGATTAGTAATAACATTTAACGAAGAGAAGAATATCGCTAAATGTATTGACGCTTTATTTCAATATTGTGATGAAGTAATCATCATAGACTCTAATAGTAAAGATAAAACTGTAGAAATAGCTAAAGCAAAAGGAGCGCAAGTATACTCTCAAGCCTTTTTAGGCGATGGACCTCAGAGAACACATGGTCTACAATATTGTAAAAATGACTGGATAATGAACTTGGATGCAGATGAGTTTCTAGACACTGATGCTTTAGAATTTATTAAAAAGAAAGAATATGAAAGTAGCCAATATGATGCTTTTAAATTTAGAGTTAAAAACTTCTTAGGAGAAAAATTGATAAACTACGCTGGCTGGTATCCAGATGCTAAGGTGAGATTTTTTAATAAAAAAACAGCGCATCCTTCTGCTCATATGGCTCATCAATATATAATAAGTACCAATGAGAAAAGTGTCAATGTACATATATTACACTATGGTTGGGAGTCTTATAAACAAGTTATTGATAAGAAAAATCAATACTCAACTTGGGCAGCACAACAGTTATATGAAAACGGCAAAAAAGTATCAGCATTTAAACCTGCTCTTAATGGACTAGTAGCATTTATTCGTTGTTATTTCTTTAAGAAAGGATTCCTAAATGGAATAGATGGTTTAGCATTTTCTTTAATTCAATCATTCTTTTCGTTTATGAAGTATGTAAAGTTAATTAACCTTTATAAGACAACAATAAAGTAACTATTATACAGTTCTATTAATAAAAGTATATTCATCCCATAAAAACTAAAGATGAAAAACAAACTAACTCTTCTGATCCCCACTAAAAATGAAGAAGCAAAAATTAAAGATTGTATTCTATCAGCTATTGATATAGTAGACGATATTTATATAATTGACTCATTCAGTGACGATAAAACAGTAGAGATTGCTACAGAATTAGGAGCTAAGGTGTTAACCCGACACTTTGACAACTATTCTAATCAAAAGAATTGGGCTATCCAACAGATTCCTAGTACCTGGATACTACTACTAGATGCTGATGAACAACTAACTCAAGAATTAAGAGAAGAAATCTTAGATTTAATAGAACAAGGTAAACTTAATGATCATATAGCATATTGGGTATATCGTAAAAACTTTTTCTTCAATAGACCAATAAATTATAGTGGCTATCAAAAAGACAAAGTGATACGTCTATTCAAAAAGGACAATTGTACCTATAAAAACAAAGTGCATGAGTATTTACACGTAGATGGAAATATTGGTTTTTTAAAACACAAGCTTTACCATGATACCTATAGAGGATTTGATTTTCACATACAGAAACTTAGTCATTATGCGACGCTACAAGCAGAAGATTATAATCAAAAAACCGGTAAATTAGGCTTGTATCACTTTATATTAAAACCTGGATTGCGTTTTTTTAAACACTATGTCATCAAACAAGGTTTTAGAGATGGAGTACCTGGATTAATACTTTCCTTTTTAAATAGCTATGCTACCTTTCTTCGTTATGTAAAGATATGGATGCTCAGAAATAACATTGAAAAATAAACTACATATATAATAGGAATCAATTCATTTTGGTTCCTATTTTTTTATATATACTATAAATAAAATAGCTAAGATTTGATTTCATAAAACAGTGAAATATTAATTTTTAAAATCTTATTATTTAGACTATTTTTGTGCATTACAACAACAACTAAATATTCTTAACGTAATGATTTATTTCTTCGAAAACCCTTCGAGAAAGTTCTACACTGTACAAGTGGAGAACAACTTATCTAATGAAGATATCCAAAAGTTAAATTGGTTATTTGGCAATGCCAAGCACATCAACGAGAAAACAATCAACACTAAATTTGTCGGTCCACGCGCTACGATGGTTACTCCATGGAGTACAAATGCTGTAGAGATCACTCAGAATATGGGGATCACAGGTATTATTCGCATCGAGGAATTCGTAAAGGCAGAAGAGTGTGATACATTTGACCCTATGCTTTCGCAAGAATTTGATGCATTACACCAAGATATCTTCGCTATCAATATTGCTCCAGAAGCAATTAACTACATTGATGATATCGCTAAATACAATGCACAAGAAGGTTTAGCTTTAAACGACGAAGAGATTACTTACTTAAATGAATTATCTACTAAACTTGGACGTAAGTTAACTGATTCTGAAGTATTCGGATTCTCTCAGGTGAACTCTGAGCACTGTCGTCACAAGATATTTAATGGTACATTCATCATTGATGGAGAAGAACAACCTACTTCCCTATTTAAATTAATTAGAAAAACATCTGAGACAAATCCTAATGATATTGTTTCAGCTTATAAAGATAACGTTGCTTTCGTAAAAGGTCCTAAGGTGACACAGTTTGCTCCTAAATCAGCAGACAAACCTGACTTCTATGCAGAGACTGAGTTTGACTCTGTAATCTCATTAAAAGCAGAGACACATAACTTCCCTACTACTGTAGAACCATTTAATGGTGCTGCTACTGGATCAGGAGGAGAGATTCGCGACCGTTTAGCTGGTGGGCAAGGTTCATTGCCATTAGCAGGTACTGCTATCTATATGACGTCTTACTCTCGCTTAGAAGAAAACCGCCCTTGGGAACAAGCAATGGACGAAAGAGCGTGGTTATACCAAACGCCTATCGATATCTTAATCAAAGCTTCTAATGGTGCTTCTGACTTTGGTAACAAATTCGGACAACCATTAATCACCGGTTCTATCCTTACATTCGAGCACGAAGAAGACGCTCGTAAATTAGGGTTTGACAAAGTGATTATGCAAGCTGGAGGTATCGGATATGGTAAACTTGACCAAGCGTTAAAACACAAACCTTCTGAAGGTGACCAAGTTGTAATCTTAGGTGGTGAAAACTACAGAATCGGTATGGGTGGTGCAGCAGTATCTTCTGCTAACACAGGTGCTTTCGGTTCAGGTATTGAGTTAAATGCTATTCAGCGTTCTAATCCTGAAATGCAAAAACGTGCTGCTAATGCTATCCGTGCGATGGTAGAAGCTGAACATAACCCTATCGTATCTATTCACGATCACGGTGCAGGGGGACACTTAAACTGTCTTTCAGAATTAGTAGAAGAAACAGGGGGACATATCAACTTAGATAACCTTCCTGTGGGTGACCCTACTCTATCTGCTAAAGAGATTATCGGTAATGAGTCTCAAGAAAGAATGGGATTAGTTATCGGTCAAAAAGATATCGATACTTTAGCGAGAATAGCAGAGAGAGAACGTGCTCCTATGTACACTGTAGGTGAGATTACTAATGATCACCGCTTCACTATAGAGTCTAAAACTAATGGGGCTAAACCTATGGACTTCGCTATCGAAGATATGTTCGGTAGTTCTCCTAAGACGATTATGGATGATAAAACTATCAACCGTGTCTATGCTGACTTAGAGTACTCAGTAGATAAAGTAGAAGAATACTTAAACCAATTATTACAACTAGAGGCGGTAGCTTCTAAAGATTGGTTGACTAATAAAGTTGACCGTTGTGTAGGTGGTCGTGTGGCTAAACAGCAATGTACTGGTCCATTACAGTTACCTCTTAACAACTTAGGTGCTATGGCACTTGATTATAAAGGTAAAGAAGGTATTGCTACTACTGTAGGACACGCTCCTATCGTAGCTATCATAGATCCTGCAGCAGGAAGTAGAAATGCTATCGCTGAGGCTTTATCTAATATCGTTTGGGCTCCATTAAAAGAAGGAATCAAAAACGTTTCTTTATCAGCTAACTGGATGTGGGCGTGTAACAATGCTGGAGAAGATGCTCGTCTATACAAAGCCGTAAAAGCTTGTTCTGACTTCGCTATCGAATTAGGAATCAATATCCCTACAGGAAAAGATTCTTTATCGATGAAGCAAAAGTACCCTAACGACGAAGTTATCGCTCCTGGTACTGTTATCATCTCTGCTGCAGCTAACTGTACAGATATTACTAAAATAGTAGAACCTACATTAAAGAAAAACGCTGGTTCTATCTACTATATCAACTTGTCTAAAGATAACTTCAAATTAGGAGGTTCTTCTTTCGCACAAGTATTAAACAAAATTGGTCAAGAGGTTCCAACTATTACTGATGGTGCTTACTTCAAGAATGCTTTTAACGCTATTCAAGAATTAGTAGCGAATGAGCAAATAGCTGCTGGTCACGATATCGGAAGTGGTGGTTTAGTTACTTCTCTTTTAGAAATGACTTTCGCTGATACTAATTTAGGTGCGAAATATGACTTAACAGCATTGAACGAAAAAGATACTATAAAAGCATTGTTCAATGAGAACATCGCTCTTATCGTTCAAGCAAAAGATGACGCTACTTTAGAACAAGCTTTAGCTGCTAAAGGAGTAATCGCTACTAAGATCGGTACAGTTACTACTGACGAGAAAGTATCATTCACTAATGGAACAGATAACTTTGCATTTAGCGTACCTGCTATCAGAGATACTTGGGCTAAGACGTCTTATTTATTAGACCAAAAACAAACGAAGAACAACAAAGCGACAGATCGTTATAACAATTATAAAGTACAACCTTTAAACTTCAGCTTCCCTGCTCAGTTTGACGGTAAGAAACCTGCTATCGACGCTTCTAAACCAAGACCAAAAGCGGCTATCATTCGCGAGAAAGGTAGTAACTCAGAAAGAGAAGTTGCTAACGCAATGTTCTTAGCTGGTTTTGATGTGAAAGACGTTCATATGACTGACCTTATATCTGGAAGAGAAACACTTGAAGATATCCAATTTATTGGAGCTGTAGGAGGATTCTCTAACTCAGATGTATTAGGATCTGCTAAGGGATGGGCTGGTGCATTTATGTATAACGAGAAGGCAAATACTGCATTAAAGAATTTCTTCGCTCGTAAAGACACTTTATCAGTAGGTATCTGTAACGGATGTCAATTGTTTATGGAGTTAGAGTTAATCAATCCTGAGCACGAAGTACACGGTAAGATGTTACACAATGACTCTCAAAAACACGAGAGTATCTTTACTTCTGTTACAATCCAAGAGAACAACTCTATTATGCTTTCTACATTAGCAGGAAGTACTTTAGGAGTATGGGTTTCTCATGGTGAAGGTAAA
>JBOFGJ010000906.1:0-1348 GCA_051649065.1 Flavobacterium sp.
TGTTTGATTAACCCATTTTGCTGCACCTGTTGCATCAGACACTAACACTTGACCATCTGTTCCTCCAGCTATTTTTGCAGAAGTAACATTTTTATCTGCTATTTTAGTTGTTGTTACTGCATCTACTGCTAAATGTGTATCTGCAATACCTCCTGCTTTTACTTTTAAACCTGTTGCCGCTAATACTGCTCCAGCTCCTCCTGTCATATCAAGAGATCCATCTACTGTTACATTTTCTAACTTAGGTACGATAGTTGTTTGATCAACCCATTCTGTTGAACCTGATGCATCAGACACTAACACCTGACCAACTGTTCCTCCTTTAATCTTTCCTGTAGTTACTGCGTTAGCTGCTATTTTAGTTGTTGTTACTGCATCTACTGCTAAATGTGTATCTGTAATACCACCTGCTTTTACTTTTAATCCTGTAGCAGATAATAAAGCTCCAGTACCTGTACCATTCGAAAAATCAAGTGAAGAATCCACTGTTAAATTAGCTTTATCAGTAACACTTGTATTATCAATTTTAGGTTTACCAGGTTTCCATGTTTTAGTAGTTTCATCATACACTAATGCTAATCCGAAATCAGCATCAGAAGGTTTAGCTACATTCACACCATTAATTCTCTCTACAACTGTCTCTGTCCCTTTACCTGTCACGTCTCCAGCTAAAGTAATACCTACTGGATTTGCAGAAATCGTGTATTTAGTAACTGTTTCACCTGCTGCTGGCGGTACAGCAACAACTGTTATCCCATCTCCTGCTACAAGCTCAACACCTGCTGCAGTAGAAGTAACTAAGCTCTTAATATAGGCATTAAAGCTAGGATCTTTTTGTAATCTATCAGAAACTGCGATTGGCACAGGTTGTTTATCTTCACCTGTATAAGTCAATACTACTTTCTCTCCATCAGCAGATATTTCTAAAGTTGTCAACACCTCAGATGTTGTAGTACTAGTCTTAGATACTAAAGCATTCCATTTACCACCTGACCAAAAATAGAATCCTTTAGTTAATGGATGATTATTTCCTCCTAAGTGGTACACTAATAAACTCTCAGGATACGCTCCTCCCGTTATAGTGTTATTATCTTCTTCTCCTGTTAATGTTACTCGAGGAATCAAAATCCCTTTATTTGTAGCACCTACATCCAATACAGCAGTAGCATCAGGTAAAATTGATTTCCCAATCCCAACTCCTTCTTGTGCATATGTAGTACTCAAAGCCATAAAAACAGTACTGGCAAGTAGTAGTTTCTTTTTCATAGTATTTTTTTAATTGTTATACACAGTTTTATTTACAAATTCTCATGTTAACAAAATTAGATTATTTTTTAACACTAATAAA
>JBOFGJ010000907.1:0-1271 GCA_051649065.1 Flavobacterium sp.
TGTATTTCTGTGGTTAATACTTTATCTCCTATTGGCAAAAAGTTTTTTACCTCATCTTCATAAAAATCTCCTTCTTTTAGGGGAACTACTTTAATCATTGTCTTTGTGAGTTTAAGAATACAAAGATAAGGAGAATCAACTAATCGTTAAGATTGAATACCATATACAGTTCCCACTTACACTTTCATCACATCCTTTAAACAAAAAAAGGCAATAATCTCTATTGAATATTAAGAAAATACAGAAGATAAAATCTCTATTAATATTTTGCGTATCTTTGTATCATATTTTACTTTAAGTCAGTTTCTTATCTGATCATACTCACTACTAAAAAGTATACAATTCAAAGTAAAAAAGAACCCCTTCTAAATTTAAAAAACACCACAACTCTAAGTGTTTAAAATTCTCATTATATCTTATTTATTTTAAACAAAACAGCGATTAGATTTAAGCTAATCCCAGTACACATGCAGAGTCGCTCGATACTTCTTCGGGAGTTCTTCGGGAAAGAGGCCGTTTTTCCGAAGAACTCCCGAAGGGTTCCCGAACAACACCCGAACAAAACTCTCAGAAGTATTGATTTCACTAGGTTCACAGATGTTATAAAAGCAATAAAAACTTGTTTTACAACAAAATCATAGTTCATTTTGAGAACAATAAAAAACACCATTACATCTACTTCACACAACATATAATATAAACAATCAAATATTTAATTTTGATTACCTTTTTTTATAAAATCAAAAAAAAGCTTGTTCTATCAGATGATAAAACAAGCCTTTAAAACATTTAAAATTTCACTCTATTTCAATAGTACATTCTTTAGTTCCTCATAATTCTTAATCACTGTACTTTTCTTTTCTCCATTCATAATTTCTTTTAACCCCTCAGGTATTGGGATTTCTATCTTTAATAAATCCTCTATACATTCAGGAAACTTAACAGGATGTGCTGTCCCTAAGAATACACCTGTAAAATTATGATGCTGTTTAGCATATTCCTTTATCCCAAGATATCCTACAGCAGCGTGAGGGTCTAACATATAACCATCTTTCTGATACTGTTCCTTTATCATCGCTAGAGTCTGTGCGTCTGTAAACGAATAAGCTGATAAATCCTGATGTAACTCGGCTGCATCTTTAGCAAATAGCTCTAGAATACGCACAAAGTTACTTGGATCACTCACATCCATTGCATTCGATATCGTCTCTATAGTTTGCTTAGGTGTATAAGCTTTATTAGAGAAGAAGCGTGGTATCGTATCATTGGCA
>JBOFGJ010000908.1:0-2637 GCA_051649065.1 Flavobacterium sp.
CTATTCGAAGATGGTGATGGACAGAAAGTGCGTAAAGAGTTGATGGAGAAGTGTGATCTACATACTATCCTACGTTTACCTACAGGTATATTCTATGCGGCAGGAGTAAAGACCAATGTATTGTTCTTCACTCGAGGTAAAAAAGACGAGAATAATACAGATAAGGTATGGTTCTATGATATGCGTACTAATATGCCAAGCTTCGGTAAGCGTACTCCGTTTACAGAGAAAGTATTTGACGACTTTATCTATGCTTATACAGGAGGTGTGAAGGCAGTCGATGTGATGGAATATGAAGGAGTGATTGATCATAAGAAACGTGCTGAGATAACAGATGAACGCTGGCAGTGTATCAGTAGAGCGGATATAACGAAGAAGAACGACTCATTAGACTTGGGACTAATCGCTGACAGCTCTATCGTACAGTCAGAAGACTTAGGAGAACCTGAGGATCTAATCGCAGATGCCTTAGCAGAGCTAAATAGTATCAGCCAAGAGTTAGCCGCAATCTTAAAAGAACTGAAGTAATGGAAAAGAAGTTGCCGAAAGGATGGGTGGAGACGGAGTTGAGAGAAGTCGTTTGGAGCTCTAAAGGTAAAAAACCTAAAAGACTTGAAGAATATGACTTTGAAGGAGCATTACCTTATTTAGATATATTTGCTTTAGAGAAAGGAATTGTTCGTCAATATGCAGATATTAATTCATCAAAAGTGTTTAACACTAACGATATTGCTATTGTTTGGGATGGAGCAAGAAGTGGATGGATATTTAAAACAAGAAAAGGAGTAATTGGTTCTACATTATGTGCTATTTCACCAACAGGCTTTAGTAAAAATTTCTTGTATTATTACCTATTAAAAGAGCATCAGGGACTAAATAGTAATGCAAGAGGTGTTGGTATTCCACATGTAGATCCAACGTATTTATGGAATTTAAAGTTATCTCTTCCTCCTTTACCAGAACAAGAGCGTATAGCGAATAAGTTAGATGAGTTATTCGGACGTATAGAAGTTATTAAAGCGAGTATGGAGAAGATACCACAGCTGCTTAAGGACTTTAGACAGCAGGTATTGACAAGTGCTGTGACTGGGAAGCTGACGGAGGAGTGGAGAGAAGGAAGGGAGTTAGAAGAGTGGAAGGAGGAAAAGTTAGAGAATCTAATTAACTCAATAGATGCTGGTAAAAGTTTTGAAAGTCCAAATTATCCCGTTTCAGGAAATAATGTTGGTATAGTAAAAATTAGTGCTGTGACATGGGGTGAATTTGATGAAAATGAAACGAAAACTGTTTTAGATTCTGAAAAAATTAATTCAAAGCTTTTTATAAGAAAGAATGATTTTTTGATATCAAGGGCTAATACTATTGACTTAATAGGAAACCCTGTAATTGTAAAAGAAATCACTCATAAAATAATGTTAAGTGATAAGGTTTGGAGGGTTAATTTCAAAATTGAGTTTACAAAGTATTTTGTTAAATTATTTTTACAAAGTAAAGGAGGTAGAAAGAAGATAGAGGTAAGAGCGACTGGGAATCAATCTTCAATGAGAAATATTTCACAAAGTAATTTTAAAAATATTGATTTGTTACTTCCTCCTCTTGCAGAACAAAAAGAAATAGTAAAACGAGTAGAGAGTTTATTTGCAAAAGCAGATCGAATAGAAGAACAGTATAAGAGGTTAAAGGGAAAGATAGATGTGCTACCGCAGCTACTACTACATAAGGCTTTTAAAGGAGAGCTGGTAGAACAGTTACCTACGGATGGAGATGCAGCAGATCTACTGAAGGAGATTATGGCGCTGAAGAAGGATGTAAAGAAGAAGAAGTAACTAATTAAATGTGATAGTATGAGCGGGTTTAATTTTTTTAAGATATTAGAAAAGGGGGATAAGGAATTAGTACATTCAGCTATGTTAGCTTATTTAATTGATAACTACGATGAATTTAGGAAAGACTTTTTAAGATTGCCAGATTTAAAATATCAATATGTTGAATTAGAGAAGGGGTTTCGATATAAAAAACAAAAATCAAGTTCTAAATCTTATGGAATCCGATTTGATGTTTTTATTGAAGAAGAAAGTGAGGAAGAGAGTAAGCATATTGTTGTTATAGAAAACAAGTTTAAGTCAGCACCTGAGAGAGAACAAATAAAAGAGTATGACGAGGGACTGAATAAGAAGTATGCTACGAATAGTATTAATAAGATACTTTTTTGTTTTGATAAGAGTTTAGCTTCTAAAGTTGTTGAGGGTACAGCATGGGTAGTGTTTGATTATGTTGATTTATTAAATGAGCTTAAGACTGGTAAGTATAATGGAAATAGCGATGCTGAGAAGTTATTTATAGAGCATTACTGTGCGTTATTAAAAGAATATATAGATTATAAAGTAGCGTTTGAAAAAGATGCGAGTACCTTGTTTAATAGTGGGTTAGATAATGATCAGCGTTTTTGGAGAAGGTTGTTTAATGCTAAACTATATCTTGAGTTAGTTAATGATGAGCAGTTTGTTGATTGTGGATATGCTTTAAACCCAGGTAACGTATCAGATCCTTTGTTGAATATTCTACCTAATCATTGGAAAGGGATTATTGGTGATGAGTTGTTGTTTCAATTGCAAGGTGATGATTTGAAACTATATG
>JBOFGJ010000909.1:0-7502 GCA_051649065.1 Flavobacterium sp.
GTTTCAAAGCCGGTTTCTCCAAAGCCGATGAAGTCTTATCTACTGCAGCACGTGGGATAGCGGAAGTTATTACACACCACTATACTCAGAATATTGACTTAAAAGATGCTAAGACAGTATTATCTGATAGTGGTACAGCTATAATGGGATCTGCTACAGCTTCTGGTGAGACTAGAGCTAAGGCAGCTATTGTAGATGCATTAGATTCTCCATTGCTAAACGATAATAAGATTAGTGGTGCTAAGAATGTATTGTTGTTAATTGTTTCGGGTGTAAATGAAATCACGATCGATGAGATTGGTGAAATCAATGATCACATCCAGACTGAAGCTGGACATAATGCTAATATCATTATGGGGGTTGGTGAAGATGAGTCTTTAGGAGATGCTATCTCAGTAACTATTATTGCAACAGGTTTTAATATAGAACAACAAAAGAATATTGTTACTACTGGTGAACCAAACAGAATTATTCATGTATTAGAAGGTGATCAAAAAATCGAGCACAATCTATTGCAAACTACAACTGTTGAATCTTTCGGTTATTCTTCTCCAGATGAGCCGTTATCAAAAGTATCTACAGTTATTACTTCTCCAGAAGAAGTAGTTGCTGAGACAGAAAAGATAACTGTACATCAATTGGAGGATTTTGATGACGAAGGGTATAATGAAGGAGATGATATTGATCCTATTGATGATGGTGGATTTTATATAAACCCTACAGCTGAGACTACAGAGAAAGCTAGTGAAGCTAATGGATTAGATGTGTTTTTTGAAATTGTTACACCTGCAGAGGAAGTAAAAAAAAATACTAATATCTCAGAAGAGCAGTTTTTAGCTAAAACTAAAGATATTCGCGATATTAATGTGGTTGATCCTGAGTTTGTTATTGCAAATGTTGCTAGACAGGTAGAAAACCAAGTTTCTCAGCATATACCAGTAAGTGCTCCTGTAGTATATCATCTGGAAGAGGAAGTAGTGGAGTCAAAGGCACAAGAAACATATGCTTATGAAGCGAAAGTAGCTCATAATGTAAGTGCGCCTAAAGAAGAAGTGATTATGTTCTCTTTAGAGGATTATACAGATAAAGAGAGTGAATTAGCAGCAGCAAAACCGGTTAATAAACACCAAGACGCTATAGAGGATGAATTTAAGTTCTCTATTAAATCAGAGGAGATTACACCAGTAGTTGAAGCAACTGTTAGCACAATAGAAGAAGAAGACTTAGATGAAGTGAATCCTATTGAGATGAGCATCGAAGAGTTTACTTTAAAAAGTCGTGCTGCTGAACGTAGAAAGAAAATGAAAGAGTTTAACTACAAGTTCAACAATACGAATAGTCAATTGTCAGAATTAGAACGCGAGCCTGCATACAAAAGAAGTGGGGTTGATTTACGTGAAGCTGAAGATACGAATAATAAGTCTCGTATTTCATTTGGATTAGACAGTAATAATGACGGCCAGTTGAGATCTAATAATTCATATTTACACGATAATGTAGATTAGTTATATTTTAACTAAAGATATAGAGCCCGAAAAACGTAGTTTTTCGGGCTTTTTTATATATTTGCAGAAAATAAAAATATTTGATATGAGTTTACAATCAAAGATAATGGATGCTATAAAAAATGCAATGAAAGCGAAGGATACAGTAGCTTTAGAAGCATTAAGAGCAGTAAAGTCTGAGTTATTATTAGCTCAAACTCAATCAGGAGCACAAACTGATCTTACTGAAGAGGAAGAGATTAAAATTCTTCAAAAATTAGTGAAGCAAAGAAAAGATAGTGCAAATATTTTTTCAGAGCAAGGTAGAAATGATTTAGCTGAGCCAGAAATAGCTCAAGCTGCAATCATCGGGCAATATTTGCCTGCACAATTATCAGAAGAAGAAGTTCAAAAAATAGTAGGTGAGATAATTAGTAATGGTGGTTTTAATGGCATGTCTTCTATGGGACAGGTAATGGGACTAGCTTCTAAAGAATTAGCTGGTAAAGCTGATGGTAAAACAATCTCATCTGTAGTAAAGTCACTATTGTCTAAATAGGTGATTTATTGTCCGTGTAGTTCAACTGGATAGAATATCAGATTTCGGCTCTGAGGGTTGGGGGTTCGAACCCTCCCGCGGACGCAAAATATATGCGCTATTACCTTTTACTAGGTAATAGCGTTTTTTGTTTTTAAGGACTTTGTTTCTATTGTTTAAACCAGATTAAGCGATAGACATATAAACGAAAAGTAATTATACAAAATAGCTCTAAATTTATGAAAGGTCTGAGTTTAAAATATTCCTGTGGACTGTTTTAAAACGAAGAGCCAGCAGTAGTAAGGCATGTAGTATGGTTTTAGAATAAATGAAAGAGCTAAGAAGTAGAATTGCTTTGTAGTATTTGGTTAATGCTTAATGTGGATTAAAGATTCAAAATACCAAGAGTGTTTCTTATGACTATATTCTTTATTAGGATGTTTAAAAGACTGATTTTGGGTAGGAGGAGAATAGCGGAAGAATACAATGAGTATTGTTGGACAAAATCCTTGTTTATCCTACTATTGTCCTAGTATTGTCCAAAGAATGTCCTAGGATTAAGCACGAACATTGGTATTCAGTGGGGTTAAAGAGTGTTTTATGTATACAGTGTTATTTGTACATATTTATTAAGTAACAATATATCAGTTTTTTAAATATTTTTTTTGTCTAAAAAAAAATATTTAAAAAACTAGTTAGAACATGTGCTAAACTATCTAAAAGGGAGTATTTGTATTAGAAAACAGCATTTAGATATGTTTAATTTTAAATTTTCAACTAGATATAGAGGCAAAACAGAAAAAATAATTTTAAAATTTAGAGACCTTCATATTCTAAAGTCGTTTTTTAGTGAATTAAATTTTGTGAATTTCTGTATTGTATTGAATCGTTTTGTATCTCTGGGTTTGAAAGAATTTAGGGGAATAATATTACTGTATTTTATAATAGAGAGAATAAAAGTGTGAAATCTGATAAATATCATATTTTTAGAAATAGTGATAAGGTACATTTGTGCTAACAAAAAGAGTTATGATATGGGACAGAATGTTCAAGTTTCTAGTATTATGGCTTCAAAAATCGTCAAGTTAAGTTTGACTGATTCTTTGACAAATGCTGAAAAACTATTCAAAGAGTTTAAAATTAAACATTTGCCTGTTGTATCAGGAGGTAAGTTAGTGGGAATTTTAAGTTACACTGATTTAATTAGAATAAGTTTAGCGGAAACAGGAGGAGATAATGATGAAATTATTGATACCACTGTCTATAATATGTTCTCGATAGAACAAGTGATGATGAAGGATGTCGTGACAGTACAGGCTGATTGTACTATTAAGGAAGCAGCAGAGATAATTATCGCAAAAGGTTTTAGATCCTTACCTGTTATGGAGGGAGATTTGTTGGTAGGAATGCTTACTAGTACAGATTTGATTAAGTATCTCGTTAAACAGATATAAAAAGAATAAAAAAATTGCTATAAAAAAGATTAATTTTATTTTGTGGTTTGTGAGTTTGGCTACAAAATTACATATTGTTGTTTGAAAAAGCATTAGGGGTGAGTTCTAATGCTTTTTTTGTTTTTAGACCTTTTTAGATTATGTACTTTGAATAATCTAGTAAAATATCTTTGATGTGTGTGTTGGATTATTATATTTGTTTTACTTTAAACATAACCAGCATGAATGAAACATATCAAAAACTTCTAATAGAGGTAAAAGAAATAGTAGGTTCTATTGAACTTAGCAAAGATGAAAAATTAAAGAGTATTTGTGTTCTTCTAAATGAAAAGTTATCATACTATGATTGGGTCGGATTCTATTTTGCTATTCCAGAAGAAAAGGTATTGCATTTAGGTCCGTACTCTGGTCCTGTGACTGATCATACTGTTATCCCTTTTGGGAAGGGGATCTGTGGACAGGTAGCTGTAAGTAATGAAACTTTCTTAGTAGACGATGTTGCAGCTCAGGATAATTATATTGCATGTAGTATCACAGTTAAATCTGAAATAGTAGTTCCACTTTTTGTAAAAGGAGTTAATATTGGACAAATAGACATTGATTCGAATACAATCAAGGCTTTTAGTTCTGAAGATCAAATGTTCTTAGAGGCAGTAAATATTGAAGTGGCAAAATTATTTAATTAGTAAATTTCTATAATAAGGTGTTACTTTAAATATTATATTTTGATAGTCAATTATATAGGTTTTATATTGTGATATTTAAAAAAGTGAAATATTTATAGTTGTATTTAGAAAAATAAATTTACCTTTGCCCTCGTAAAGACGGAGACACCGTATTTTATGCATAAAAATCATTAAATTAATATTTGCATGTATTTATCTAAAGAAAAGAAAGCTGAGATCTTCGCTAAACACGGAGGAAAAGCTGAAAACACTGGATCTGCTGAAGGACAAATCGCTTTGTTCACATTCAGAATTTCTCACTTAACTGAGCACTTAAAAAAGAATCGTCACGATTATAATACTGAGCGTTCATTAGTTCTTTTAGTTGGTAAAAGAAGAAGACTTCTTGACTACTTAAAGAATACTGAGATCAACAGATACCGTGAGATTATCAAAGAATTGAATATTAGAAAATAATCAATAGTAAAGAGGTGCCCTTGTGCGCCTCTTTTTCTTTTTAGCCTTTTTAGCAAAAAAAGTCTGGTTTTTCATTGGGTTTCATACAACTACACAACACACACAACACAACACACAATTATTAATGTCTCTCTTCGGAGAGACAGAAACCCTAAAGTATTAATGTATTATGATTCCTAAGGTAACTAAAGAAATTATCGACTTAGGAGATGGCCGTAGCATCTCTATCGAAACTGGAAAATTAGCGAAGCAAGCAGATGGATCTGTAGTTGTTCGTATGGGAGACTGTATGCTTTTAGCTACAGCTGTATCAGCGAGAACTGCAAACCCAGGTATTGACTTTCTTCCTTTAACTGTAGATTACAGAGAAAAATTTGCTGCTGCTGGTCGTTTTCCAGGAGGCTTTTTTAAACGTGAGGCTCGTCCGAGTGATCAAGAGGTGTTAACAATGCGTTTAGTAGACCGTTGTTTACGTCCATTGTTCCCAGATGATTATCACGCTGAAACACAAGTTATGATTCAATTAATGTCTCATGACGAAAATGTAATGCCTGATGCATTAGCTGGTTTAGCTGCTTCTGCGGCTCTTGCTGTATCAGATATTCCATTTTATACTTCTATATCAGAAGTTAGAGTTGCTCGTATAGACGGACAATTCATAATTAACCCATCTAGAGCACAGTTAGATGTTTCTGATCTTGATATGATGATTGGAGCTTCTAAAGATTCTGTATGTATGGTAGAAGGTGAGATGAGAGAGATCTCTGAACAAGATATGATTGATGCAATTAAGTTTGCTCATGAAGCTATTAAAGTACAAGTAGAAGCTCAAGAAAAAATGCGTGCTGCGTTAGGACTTACTTACCGTGAGTACGAACCAGAAGTTACTGATGCTGAAGTTGAGAAAATAGTTACTGATGCAGCTTATGCTAAATTATATGAAATAGCTTCTCATGCAAGTGGTAAAAGCGAGCGTGGTGAGAAATTCGCTGAAGTATATGAGGAAGTGAAAGCTTTGTTCTCTGAAGAAGATTTAGCTGAGAAAGCTGAACTAATCAGTACTTACTTTAAGAAAACTCAAAAAGAGGCTGTACGTAACCTTATTTTAGATCAAAATATTCGTCTTGATGGTCGTAAGACTACTGAGATTCGTCCTATCTGGAGTGAAGTAGATTACTTACCTTCTGTACATGGATCGTCTATCTTTACACGTGGAGAAACTCAAGCATTAGCGACAGTTACTTTAGGTACATCAAGAGATGCTAACATAATTGACTTGCCAAGTGAGCAAGGAGAGGATAGATTCTACTTACACTATAACTTCCCTCCATTCTCAACAGGTGAAGCAAGACCATTAAGAGGAACTTCTCGTAGAGAGGTAGGTCATGGTAACTTAGCACAACGTGCTTTGAAAAATATGATTCCTGCTGATTGTCCTTATACTATTCGTTTAGTATCTGAAGTATTGGAGTCTAACGGTTCTTCTTCTATGGCTACTGTTTGTGCTGGTACATTAGCATTAATGGATGCAGGTATCCAAATGGAAAAACCAGTTTCTGGTATTGCTATGGGGTTAATCTCAGATGCAAAAACTGGACGTTGGGCTGTATTGTCTGATATCTTAGGGGATGAAGATCACTTAGGAGATATGGACTTTAAAGTTACTGGTACAAGAGATGGTATCACTGCATGTCAAATGGATATTAAAATCGACGGATTAGCTTATGAAATCTTAGAGCAAGCTTTAAAACAAGCTCTTGATGGACGTTTACATATCCTTGGATTATTAGAAGAAACTATCGCAGTTCCAAATGCTACAGTTAAACCTAAAGCTCCAAAAATTGTTACTGTTACAATTTCTAAAGAGTTTATCGGTGCTGTTATCGGACCTGGAGGTAAAAATATTCAAGCACTTCAAGCTGAAACTGGAACTACTATCGTTATTAACGAAGAGGGAGATTTCGGTATTATTGAAATACTTGGTACTGATCCAGATGGTATGGCTAAAGCTATTGCAGCTATCGATAACACAACTTTCGCTCCTGTAGAAGGTGAGACTTACCATGTAAAAGTGGTTAAGATGCTTGACTTCGGTGCAGTTGTAGAATTTGTACCTGGTAAAGAGACTTTACTTCACGTATCTGAGTTAGATTGGAAACGTATTGAGAACGTATCTGATGTGTTGAAAATGGGTGATTTACTTGATGTTAAATACTTGGGTATTGATCCTAAAACGAAGAAAGCGAAAGTATCTCGTAAAGCTTTAATGCCTCGTCCTCCTAGAGAAGAGAAAAAAGGCGATGCACCAAAACAAGAAAATAAATAAGAGTAATCTTTTTATTATATAAGGACACCTGTGAAGGGTGTCCTTTTTTTTGACCTAATTTATGTGATTTGCAAATACCTTCAGTTCTTGTTGAATTTATGCATAGTGATCATTCTTCTTTATGATATATCTCTATTTTAATCTGCTATCTGTTATTATAATGTCATTTACCTTATTTAGTTATTTAGATTTTTTTTAGGTTAACTTATTAAGTTTTATTATATTAGCTATTATGTTATAAGGAATGGCTCGCTTATTTATTACTAGCAGAGTGTTATCAGTTCTTATCCAATCTCAAGTAAGTTATACTTGATCTTATTTCAGCAAGGATTTTTGCTGTCTTTGTGCACCATTTTAAATAGGTGTATCTATTAATAGAGTATGTATAGTACTCTATCTCGGCTGAGTAATCAGTAATAATCATTTTATTAATTTCTTCGTTTTTTAGCGAGGACAAAATCAGTATGTAGTTATGTTAAATTTTAAAGTAGGAATTATTGGTGCTGGTCCGAGTGGATTAGCTATGTTACGTGCCTTTGAATCAGAGCAAAAGAAAGG
>JBOFGJ010000910.1:0-17862 GCA_051649065.1 Flavobacterium sp.
TCAGTCCATTAAAAGATCCAGTAGCTTATTCTATTTACAATACGATTATATCACTCCGTCGAGAAGATGCAGTGAAAGTATTAGTGACTTTAGTTAACTAAAAAAAGAGAAGGAGAAAATAGTTATGGCACAATCAGCCTGTGATATATGTGATTTAAATGCAACAGCAGAATTAAAGAAACTAGGTGATACATCTGGTAAGTTTGATTATACGATAGCTTTAGCAGGGAACCCTAATACAGGGAAGAGCACTATATTTAATGCACTAACAGGGTTAAAACAGCATACTGGTAACTGGCCAGGTAAAACAGTCACACGAGCAGAAGGAAGTTTTCAGTTTAAGGATAATAAGTATAAGATTATTGATCTGCCTGGAACCTATTCGCTTATGTCTACATCAGAAGATGAAGAGGTAGCTCGTGACTTTATTCTATTCGGACGTCCAGATGTGACTGTAGTTGTCGTGGATGCTGGGAGATTAGAGCGACACTTAAGCTTAGTCGTACAGATACAGGAGATTACGAATAAAGTAGTAGTCTGTCTTAATCTAATGGATGAAGCTACACGTCATGGTGTAGAAATAGATGTGAGAGGACTATCTCGTGATTTAGGAGTACCCGTTATTCCTACATCTGCTCGAAATAAAGAGGGGATTAATGATTTATTATTAGCTATCGATCAAGTAGCTACAGGCAAGTATGTACCTGAACATAAAACAATTACTGGTATATCTGGTGCTTCAAGAGATGCAGTACAGCAAGTAGCGGATAAACTGCTAGTATTAGATGCAGATTTGCCTAGTCCATCGTGGTTAGCAATGCGTTTAATACAGCAAGATACTAATATTCAGACTGCATTAGTTAATCAAACTTTATCTACTAAAGTTAACAGTGAGAATATAAAAGAGATACTAACTTTAGCAAATCAGTACCATGAAAAGCTTGGCTTTGACTATTCTGATAATGTGGCAGGAGCTATTTTTGCTCAAGTATCTAAAACAGTAAAGAGCACTGTCAAAACAGATGTTAATCAGCGTGCGTTCAGAGTAGATCGCATGATAGATAATGTGGTGACAAGTAAAACTTTTGGATTTCCTATTATGTTACTAATGCTTGGAGGGATATTGTGGTTGACTATTATAGGGTCTAACTATCCGTCTAGTGCGTTGTCCTATTTACTGTTAGAAGAATTATATCCTATCTTAAGAAGTGGAGCAGAGAATCTACACTTCCCTTGGTGGTTATCAGGATTTTTAATAGATGGAGTATATTTAGCTACAGCATGGGTTATCGCAGTGATGCTGCCACCTATGGCTATATTCTTTCCTCTGTTTACGCTATTAGAAGACTTCGGTTATCTGCCTCGTGTGGCATTTAATTTGGATAGATTATTTAAAGGTGCAGGAGCACATGGGAAGCAAGCATTGACAATGAGCATGGGGTTCGGATGTAATGCAGCGGGTGTTGTGGCTACGCGTATTATTAATAGTCCTAGAGAGAAGCTAATTGCTATTATAACGAATAACTTCTCATTGTGTAATGGGCGTTGGCCTACACAGATATTAATGGCAAGTATATTTATTGGGGCACTAGTACCATCTTATTTATCACATACCGTATCTACATTAGCTGTAGTGGGTATTGTGGTATTAGGTATCTCGTTTACTTTCTTTACATCGTGGTTATTATCTAAGACGATGTTGAAGGGACAGGCGTCTTTCTTTACCTTAGAGTTACCACCATATCGTCCTCCTAGAGTATTGCAGACTATTTATACCTCTTTAATAGATAGAACACTTATCGTATTATGGAGAGCAGTAATGTTCGCAGCACCTGCAGGAGCTGTGATTTGGTTGATTTGTAATATTGCTATAGGGGATAAAAGTATAGCATTATGGACCATACATGGATTAGATCCTATAGGAGTATTTTTAGGTTTAAATGGAGTGATTTTATTAGCTTACATTGTTGCTATTCCTGCTAATGAGATTGTTATTCCTACTGTGTTAATGTTAACAGCGATGGTATTAGGAGATGCTTCTATCGGTGAAGGAGCAGGTGTAATGTTCGAAGTATCAGATGGGGAAATAGCTAATATTCTACATATGGCAGGTTGGACTACTTTAACAGGGGTTAACTTGATGTTGTTTAGTTTATTACACAACCCTTGTAGTACTACCATCTACACTATTTATAAAGAAACGAATAGTGTAAAATGGACTACAGTAGCTTCATTATTACCTGTGTTATTTGGAGTAATAGTATGTTTTGTTGTTGCTCAAATCTGGTATTTGTTTACATAGAATATTTAGAAATAATTATAGATTATAACGCTGTCTTGTATTGTACAAGGCAGCGTTTTTTTATGCTAGTTTGTTTGATGTATAAGCTTAGATAAGTAGAGACTATTTGTATTACTCTTTTATATAAATTTACGATATGTGATTTTAGATATTGACAATTCTAACATTAGACAGTTTTAAGAAGAATGTCGTTTTCTAAATGAATAAAATCAAATAATTCAAAATAATTAAAGAATGAATAGTTATATATATTAGTTGAATAATACCGTTAAAGTGCTGATAATTAGTTGTCTTTACTCAAAAAAACAACTGTTTCGCCAATTTTTTAATGGTTTTACTGAGCTGAGCGAGCTATGTTTGTTTTGTGTATCTTATTTTTTAAAAAAGTTTATTATTTCCAGAGTAAATTTGTGTTAAAAATATATAATAAAAATATTAGTATAACATAAATTAATAAAAAATGAAAAGGTATTTAGTTGTTTTGGTATGTGTGGTGTTCGCTTTATCTGCACAATTTTCTTTCGCAGGTGATCCTAAAAAGGAGGCTACTCAGTGGAAATATGATATTGAATGTGCGGGTACTGGTAATGAAGGAACGTTCTTGGTAAAAGTGTGGATATATAGTAAAAAAGCTGTTATCCCTAACGAAGAAGCTAAGAAGAATGCAGTACATGGAGTATTGTTCCGTGGTTTTGCAGCTAATGGGATAGGATGTGTATCTCAACGTTCACTTATTAAAGACGCTTCTGTTCAACATGACAAAGCTGATTATTTCGATTCTTTCTTTGGTAAAGAAAGTGCATATTTAAAATATGCCTCTATATCTTCTTCTGTTCCAGAGGTGGTTAAAATCAGTAAAAAGGAGTTTAAAGTAGGATATGTAGTTACTGTATCTAAAGATTTACTTCGTAAAGACCTTGAAGCAGCAGGTGTTGTTAAAGGTTTATCAGCAGGGTTCTAACAAGTAACTACCCTGTATTTACTCAAAAAAATAATGATATGATTAATAAAGTACTGCGTATATCTCTTGTGCTATTAGTAGTGATATTGGCCTCATGTAAGAGTAAGCCTACTAATACGATGGCTAGTTTTTATACAGATAAAAAGATAGACTGTGTGAGTGCTGATATGTATGGCAATGAAGTCGTACAGGTATTCGCTACAGGCCGTAATCGAAGTGCTGCTATAGCTGAGGCTAAAGAAGAAGCGATCAAGACAATTATGTTTAGAGGTATTGTCAGTGATAAGAAGGAGTGTTCTGTAAAACCAATCGTTAAAGAAGCAAATGCAGAGGAGCGATATAAAAAATACTTCGATAAGTTCTTTAAAAAAGGTGGTAAGAATAGAAAATACACTTCTGTTAGAAGAGTGGCATTTCAAAGCAATGTAGTTAAACATGGGATTACTTATGAATCTTATAGTGTAGAAGTTACAGTTAACCGTAAGGAAATAGAAAAAAGACTTGCAAAAGAAAAAATAATAAAATTTAATAGCTATGAAAAATAAAATCTTAACTGTTTGTTTGTGTCTGTTTAGTGCAGCACTATTCGCACAAGCAAAAAAGCCTTCATTAATGGTAGTGCCATCAGACTCTTGGTGTACTAGTAATCGTGTAATGGAAGTGTATTATAACCAAGGAGTAGAAGAATATATCCCGGATTATAAATTGGCATTATTACATGGAGATTTAATGAATGTAATCTCTAAAATAAATATCTTAATGGCAGATAGAGGATTCCCTCTTAAAGACTTGTCTGCTACGATGAAGTCAATTAATAAAGTAAATGCAGAAAATAGCCAAATGACTAGTAAGACTTCTGGAGCAGCATTAGCTGAAAGCCCATTAGATCGTATTAGACGTGCAGCTAAGTCTGATATTATCTTAGAAGTGGATTGGCAAGTAAAATCTACAGGTCCTAAAAAATCTATTACTTATAACTTAAGAGCATTAGATGCTTATACTAGTAAACAAGTAGCAGGTGCTCAAGGTACAGGTGCTCCTTCATTCTCAGCAGAAGTAGCTGTATTATTAGAAGAGGCTGTACTAGTGAATATGGACAGTTTCGTTAATCAATTACAAGCTCACTTTGATGATTTATTAACTAATGGTAGAGAGGTAACTCTTGATTTATTAGTGTTCGATAATGGTTCTGGAGTTGACTTAGAAACAGAATTCGGAGGATCAGAACTTATTGAAGGTATTGATAACTGGATGGCACAGAATACAGTTAACCACCGTTTTAGTAAATCAGATGCTACTGAGACTATGGCTTTATATGAAGGAGTACGTATCCCATTATACAAAGCAAATGGTATGGCTCAAGATACTGATGGTTTTGCACGTGAGTTAAGAAGCTACTTAAAAAAAGCACCTTATAACTTAGAAGTGAAAATTGTGAACAGAGGATTAGGTAGAGCTGCATTAGTAATAGGTGAGAAGTAATAAATAAATTAATCATGAATAAAATTATAGGAAGAGTATCAACCTTATTAGTACTGTTGACTAGTTTGATTAGTTACGGACAGGAAGGTAAGTGTGAGATAGCCTTTATGTCTTATATACCAGAGCAGACAGATGGTCTTTACTCAGGTGCAGAAGGACAGTTAAAGACTAAACTAAAGAGCATCATCACTTCTAGTGGACTTGGTTCATCTGAAGATTTTGCTCAGTTTGCTATCACTCCAGAGTTTAATGTGCTAGAAAAGAGTATTCTGCCAGGGCCTCCACGATCATTTGTTTTAGATCTAGATATGACTTTGTTTATTGGAGACGCTTTTGGTCAGAAGGTTTTTGCATCTACGACGGTTAACTTAAAAGGAGTAGGAGAAAGTGAAACAAAGGCTTATATCAATGCGTTTAAGAAGTTAAATCCTAAGAATAAAGAAGTAGCTGCGTTTATAGAGGATAGTAAAAAGAAGATTATCGCTTACTATGATGGTAATTACAATACTATTATCAAGAAAGCAGAGACTTTAGCGAATCAAAAGAACTTCGAGGAAGCGATGTTTCTATTGACAGCTATTCCTGACTGTAGTAAAGGATATGACGCAGGTATGAAGGCTGCTGAAAGAGTTTATCAGTTATATGTAGATCATGCTTGTATGGAAAACTTTAATAAAGCTAAAGCAGCATGGAATGCACAACAAGATGCTTATGGAGCACATGAAGCAGGTCAGTATTTAGTAGAGATATTCCCTGAGTCTAAATGTTATTCAGCTGCTGTAGCGTTACAACGCGAAATGAAAGCTCAAGTAAAAGCTGATTTAGACTTTGAGATTAAGGTTTATAATGATGCTGTTAGTTTAGAGC
Source organism: Flavobacterium sp. (assembly GCA_051649065.1). Lineage (GTDB taxonomy): Bacteria > Bacteroidota > Bacteroidia > Flavobacteriales > Flavobacteriaceae > Flavobacterium. The sequence goes on from JBOFGJ010000910.1 coordinate 5,613, forward strand.
AACAAAGAATAGAAGCTTGGAAAGCTGTAGGTACAGCGTTTGCTAAAAGAAAAGGAGACACATATGTTGTCTTAAAAAGATAGTGAGTTAAAAATATTACATAAAAAAAATAGATATGAATAAATTGAGTTTTATGTTAGCAGCATCATTGATAGCAACATCAATATCTGCTTTAGCGCAAAATAAGAAAGCAGTTACGGAGGATTATATGCGTAGCTCTTTATATACTATTATCGTAGATGATCATGGTATAAATGGTGATGGGAATGCAAAAGGAGCTTTTATTAAAGAAACTTTTTATAAAACACCTCTTCCAGAGAAGTTTAATGACCACAATTTAGAGAAATCATTGCGTTCTTTTAAACCTGGTGCTTACAAGGTTACAGAAGCTGAGATTGCAGCTGTTAAAGGTAAAGATGACTCAGGAGCTAAAAAAGGTGGGTTAGGTAAATCTTTAGGTAAATTTGGTAAAAGTGTAGCTAGTGAAACTACTGCAGGAGTAGTTGATACTACTAATACAGATAAAGTAACAGCACAGTTTGTTAAATTCTTAAATCAAAACCATATTGGTGATAGATTAGTAGCTAAGTGGTTTAACGATGGTAAATATAATGCAGCTACTAAATCTCCATATAATATGGAATTGATTAAAGAGAGAGGATTGTATAATGCTTCTGCATTTGACAAAGATATCGCTGAGAAGTCTACTAGAGGTAAAGCAATGTTAGAGGATGCAGGTGAGAATTTACTTGGTAATACATTCGTAGTAGGTCTTCGTTTTAACTATGTTAACAAAGAAGATATGGCAAAACAATTAGGTGCTGGTAGTAATAGTTTATTAGGACAAGCGGCATCTATAGCTGGTAGAGGATATGTGATTAAAACTACAGCATTCTTATTCCAATTAGAATGGAATGAAGAAGCAGCTGCAACATTCTATAATAAATATTATTTTGCTAAAGATTCTAAAGAGTTTTTACAATCAGGATTGTTTAAATTAAAATTAGTGGGAACAGAAACTTCTTGGGCAGATGTACAGTCAACTACTATTTCTAAAGTATCAGAGAAAGAATTAGTTGAGCGTGCTACAGTTCGTGCTATAGATAACGTTATTGCTAAGTTACAACGTAAGTATGAACCATTCCGTACTAAAACTCCTCTTGCTACAACAGAACCAGAGATTACTGCGTTTATTGGTATGAAAGAAGATGTTGAAGCTGGTGATAAATTTGAGGTTTTAGAGAAAATGGAAGATCCTGAAACTAAAATCACTAAATATAAAAGAGTTACTACTATTAAAGCTGAGAAAAATAAAGTTTGGGATAACCGATTTGAAGCAGACGTAGAACAAGCTGAGAATGCAGCTAATAAATCAGGTGAAGTTCAAAAAATTAAAGCTACTTCATTCTCAGGTAGTGCTAAGAATATCTATCCAGGTATGTTAATTAGACAAATTGACTAATACAGAAGTATTTTAGTAATATTTTTTTGCATGCATGACCCTTGAGCTTACTCAGGGGTTTTGTTTTTATAAAATAAAAAAGAAAGAGCTCAAGGTTATTTATCTTGAGCTCTTTCTTGTATCATACCTTCTCCTATTTGTACAGTTTCACCTAGATATTTAGGCTTTTTATTAATGAGATTATCTAGTAATACTTTTACTCTAGCGAATTTCTCCCTTAACATTGTTTTGAATCCAAAGTTACGTGATACATCTTGTGCATTAAATGCTACTGTGTTTAAGTCTAGGTGATTAGCTATGTATACTGCACGTTCGTTGTGAAAGGGTTGAGAAATAATCGTAAAACTCTCTTGACCAAAGATCTCCTTCATACGATAGACCGAATCTAGTGTACGCAGACCAGCATAATCTAAGTATATCTTTTCTTTAGGAACACCGTGTTCTATTAAAGCTTGTTCCATGTCTTTTGGCTCATTATAATCATTTTTGCTGTGATCACCACTCACTACTATATAATCTATTTTACCAGCTTTATATAAGGCAGCAGTAGCATCTATTCGATATGTAAAATAGTAGTTGACATATCCACTAGCTAATAACTTAGTAGTGCCTAAGACTACACCTACCTTATTATGTGGTATATGATCAATAGAATTATAGAGTTGCTCTTTAGTAGTTTTGGTCACTCTATAATTAGCGAACCAAGTAATCATTATGATAATGGACAGCAAATACAATCCATACTTAAATATCTTTTTCATTTAATAGTAACTAACAATTATAGAATCAAATATATAGCAAAAAAAACGTTAGTACTAATACCAACGTTTTTTATTCTTTTTAGAGTTCTCTGATTTGCGTGAGTTACTTTGATTAGCTTTTTTTCTGTAATCTTTCTTTTGCCCCTCTTTGTTGTCATTCTCTTTCCATGGGAATGGGTGGTCTAACACTATCTTTGGTTGAAGTCTTCCGAACTTGCAGATAGCTTCCCAATATGTTTTTTCTGATTTGTCACAGAATGAGATTGCTAGGCCATCATTACCTGCTCTACCTGTACGTCCGATACGGTGAACGAAAGTCTCAGGAATATTAGGTAAGTCATAGTTAATAACAATAGGCAATGAATCAATATCAATACCTCGTGCTGCAATATCTGTCGCCACCAATACTTTAGTTTCTTTATTCTTAAAACTATCTAAGGCTTCTTGTCTTGCAGTCTGTGATTTATCTCCGTGAAAAGACTCTGCATTTACACCATTCTTTTTTAGAGATTCCACTACAGTATCAGCTCCTGCTTTAGTACGTGTAAATACTAGTACATCAGACATTTTTTCATTGCGTATGATATGATAAAGTAGTTTTTTCTTATCTCCTTTCTCTACGAAATATATTTTGTGTTTTACGTTTTGTGAAGTAGAAGAGATCGGATCTACAGCTACATACTCTGGTTTTTGTAAGAACTCATGTGCTAGCTCTCTAATAGGTAGAGGCATTGTAGCAGAGAATAGTAAAGTCTGTCTATTAGTAGGAGTTAGCTGTATCAGCTTTTTTACTTCATCTATGAATCCCATATCTAACATTAGGTCAGCCTCATCTAAGACTAAGTAATGTAGATGGTCTAAATCTAGGTGTTTTTGTTTATGTAAGTCTAATAAACGTCCAGGCGTTCCGATAATCACATCTGCCCCTTTCGTTAACTGCTCTATCTGAGGTTTGATAGACATACCACCATATATAATAGCGTGAGTAACATTAGTGTACTTTGCATATTTCTCAAAGTTCTCACCTATCTGTACTGCTAATTCACGAGTAGGAGTTACAATTAATACTTTGGCTTTCTTTGCTTTTTTTGTATTTCCTATTTTATGTAGATAGTGAATAATTGGCATTGCAAAGGCAGCAGTCTTACCAGTACCAGTCTGTGCACATCCTATCACATCTTTTTCTGCTAAGATAAGAGGGATTGCTTTTTGCTGAATAGGAGTAGGTTCTTTATACCCTAGCTCCTCTATGGCACGTAATATATTTTTGTTTAATTGTAAGTCTTCGAAAGTCATATTCTTCATCTGTTAATTGGTACAAAGGTACTTCATTTATTTTTATTCGATGTTATGTGAATTGAACAGGAGAGTTCAAAATGGTTATAGTAGTGTGTGTCATTATTAGATGATATTATTAACAAAAAATTATTAACACTACTTCTTTATTCAAAAAAAGATAGCTAAATTGGATTATTAATTACCTTATTATGATCCGACAACTTGAAAAAATGTATTACCCTTTAGCCATCTTTATGGTTTTAATGGTAATAATAGCAGCTATAAATGATATGCTTTACTTATTATTATTCATACCTGTATTAATGTTATTAGCTTGTATTAAAAAGTATACAATTACATTTCGTTTAAAGTATAAAGGAATAACAACTAAAGCTAAAATTATAAAATATGAGTCTTATCTGAATTTTGATGAAGATCTTGCTACTAGTCGAAGAGGAGATGTCAAGAAAGAAATACTTGTTATGGAGTTCACAACTAAAGATAATAAAGTCATTAAGGGGCAACCTATAGAGTACGATATCAATGTACCAGAATTAGAAGATTCAGATTTTGAATATCCGTATAATGATAAGTTTATTGCCTTTAGGGATTTTAATCCTGTAGGAGAAGTTTATGAGATTATCTATGACAGAGAACGACCAACAGTATTCACCTTTAAGGACTCAGTAGGAGATAATACGGGCGCATTACTTACTTTGATTTATATTCTAAGTGGTATTAACGTGTGTGCATTTGTTTATATTCTTAGTAAGTATAGTATTATTGGGACTATAGGGAGTTTGTTTAAATAGATATAATTAGATTCAATATTGCCTGTATGAATGTGAAGTTATCTATAATAAGATACAACTAAATGAGACAAGATATAAAATATTTTTTAGGATATACTGTCGCAATGTATTTATTGTTAATCGTTATAGGGGGACTAACTTTGTTATTGGTTTTAGCCTTCTCTATTGTAGCTATTTTCTTTGGATTATTTATATTACTTGTAGGAGTTGTAGTTCTTTCTAAGTTAAATAAACGCTATGCAAAACATATTAAGAAATCAAACTACTTGTTTAAAATTAATTATCTTATAATAGCATTTATTGTACCTGTATTTTTAGTTTTTTTCTTGTGTATTCTTTTCGAAACACCTAATCCAAGAGTTATTATTATACCCTTGTTTACATTTTTAGTAAATAATTCAATCAGTGTAGTAAGGCATGCTAGGCATATTTATGAGTAAATGGAGAGTTTTTAATCTCAATAGTATTTACATCTTCTTTATTTAGCACTGATATATAATCCCAGAATCAGCATTAGCCAAATACTACAAAATAAGTTTACTTTATAGTTCTTTCATTAGTTTATAATCATACTACAGTTTGCTTTTAGAAGGAATTCAGAGCTATTTTGCATAATTACTTTTCGTTTATATATCTATCGCTTAATCTGGGTTTAAAGATGTTATAAAAAGTAAAAGCTCCTCAGAATCACTGAGGAGCTTTTGTTTTATAAATCATTGTAACGATTATGCTTCGTCACCTATTAATATCTCTAACATCGTTATGGCTGCTTCACTAATCTTAGTACCAGGACCAAAGACAGCTACAGCACCTGCATCGAATAAGAATTGGTAATCTTGAGCAGGAATAACCCCACCTACGATAACCATAATATCATCTCTGCCGTATTTCTTTAACTCTTCTATTACTTGAGGAACTAAAGTCTTATGTCCTGCAGCTAGAGAAGATACTCCTAAAGCGTGTACGTCATTCTCTACAGCTTGTTTAGCAGCTTCTGCAGGAGTTTGGAATAAAGGACCTATATCCACGTCAAAACCTACGTCTGCGTATCCAGTAGCTACTACCTTAGCTCCGCGGTCATGACCATCCTGTCCCATCTTCGCTATCATAATACGAGGACGTCGTCCTTCTATCTCAGCGAATTTATCAGCTAATTCTCGAGCTTTCTTAAAACTCTTGTCATCTTTTATTTCTTTGCTATACACCCCACTTACAGATTGTATTTGTGCTTTAAATCTTCCGAATACGCTTTCTAAGGCGTCACTAATCTCTCCTAGAGTAGCTCTAAGTGTAGCAGCTTCTACAGCTAATGCTAATAGGTTACCTTCTCCAGTTTTAGCAGATTCTGTTAATGCAGCTAAAGCCTCAGCTACTTTCGCATTATCACGTGTAGCTTTGATCTGATTAAGACGATCTATCTGAGCCTTACGCACAGTCTGATTATCTACTTCTAATATATGTAATGGATCTTCTTTCTCTAATCGATACTTATTAACTCCTACGATAGTATCTTGTCCACTATCTATACGAGCTTGTTTACGAGCAGCAGCCTCTTCGATACGAAGTTTAGGGATACCAGCCTCTATAGCCTTAGTCATACCACCTAGTTCTTCTACTTCCTCGATTAACGTCCACGCTTTATCAGATATCTCTTTCGTCAGACTCTCTACATAATAACTACCAGCCCAAGGGTCAACAGTCTTACATATCTTAGTTTCTTCCTGTAAGAAGATTTGTGTATTACGTGCGATACGCGCTGAGAAGTCAGTAGGAAGTGCGATAGCCTCATCTAGAGCATTCGTGTGTAGAGATTGTGTCCCTCCGAATGCAGCTGCTGAAGCCTCTATAGCTGTACGTGCTACGTTATTAAATGGGTCTTGTTCTGTAAGGCTCCATCCCGAAGTCTGACAGTGTGTACGCAATGCAAGTGACTTGTCTGATTTAGGTTCAAACTGTTTTAACAGCTTCGCCCATAACATACGTCCTGCACGCATCTTCGCTATCTCCATAAAGTGATTCATCCCTATCGCCCAGAAGAACGATAAGCGAGGTGCGAAGTCATCTATCTTCATCCCTGCATTAAGCCCTGTACGGATATATTCAAGTCCATCTGCTAAAGTATAAGCTAACTCAATGTCTGCTGTAGCACCTGCTTCTTGCATGTGGTACCCAGAGATAGAGATAGAGTTAAATTTAGGCATATTATTACTTGTATAATCAAAGATATCAGCGATAATCTTCATAGACGGAGTAGGTGGGTAAATATACGTATTACGCACCATAAACTCTTTTAAGATATCATTCTGTATTGTACCTGATAAGAGTTTTTTATCTACTCCTTGTTCCATAGCCGCTACGATATAAAACGCTAAGATAGGGAGTACTGCTCCATTCATAGTCATTGATACAGACATCTCATCTAGAGGAATCTGATCAAATAATATCTTCATGTCTTCCACGCTATCTATCGCTACACCAGCCTTACCTACGTCTCCTACTACACGCTCGTGATCTGAGTCATAGCCACGGTGAGTAGCTAAGTCGAATGCTACAGATAGCCCTTTCTGTCCAGCAGCTAAGTTACGTCTATAGAACGCATTACTCTCCTCTGCAGTAGAGAATCCTGCATACTGACGGATAGTCCATGGACGTCTTACATACATGGTAGCATAAGGTCCACGTAAGTTAGGTGCAAATCCTGCGCCAAACCCAATGTGTTCTGCTTTATCTAAGTCAGCTTCACTGTAAACTTTATTTATATCAATACCCTCTGCAGTAGTGAAGTCTGATGTTACAGATTCAGTTCTCGCAAAAGAGGTTTTTATAGTCAAGTGTTGTAAGTCCTTTCTTTTCATACCTTATTGTTTTGCTGTTTTTTCTTCCTCTAATCTTTTTTGCTCGTAGCTTTCAGCTAGACGTTTCTCTATTATCGGGATAATAAGAGTCTTGCGAGGGTTCTGTTTCACAAAAGGGAATAATTCAAGTTCGTGATTCATCACGTCCTGAGGATTAGGATACTTATTCGTACCTAATAAGACTTCTTTACCATTGTTAAAAAGCTCTTGTTCTTTAAGAGCGCTTTCAACTATTTTTTTCTGAATACTACCTTCGATTAATGATGTGATTAATCCGTCAGCTTTCTCGATAGTTTTAAATAACTCAAGTGCTTTCTCTGCTAATTGAGCAGTAAGTGTCTCGATATAGTAAGTACCTTCAGCAGGATTATCCACAGTATCAAAGTAGCTCTCTTGCTTAAGTATTAATAATTGATTGCGTGATATACGATCACCAAATTCGTTTTCTTTATGATATATAGCATCATACGCTAAGTTACTCACATAGTCAGCACCACCCAGTATAGCACTCATACACTCTGTAGTAGTACGTAGCATATTTACATTATAGTCGTATAATGTCTTGTTGCGTTTAGTAGGGATTGCGATAATCTGTACTTTCGTTTCGATATTATACTCTTTATTAAGCGTATCTATTAATAGGCGTAAAGCACGTAACTTCGCTATCTCAAAGAAATAGTTAGTACCTACAGCTACTTCTATAAATAGAGGAGTCTGCTTAAGTTCGATACGATTATAGTATTCATTTAGATGAGATAAAGCATACGCTAGTTGCTGAGTCATATTAGCTCCAGCATTTTGATACACAGTAGCATCTACGTGAATAGCGATATTATTAGCAATCTTCACACATTCGTTTACTATACTGAAGTCACTGTTTAGGTTAGTATACCAGTTGCCATCAGTAGTCAAGCGATGTATAGGATCTAATAGTATAGATATTTCATATCCATTACTACTAGCATAAGTAGATAGATGACGAGTATATGCAGTATCTAAGAAGTTACATACGAATAGATAACGGTGAGTCTTAGGTAGTGCATTTAATAGGGTAGTAGCATCTAATGAAGGATTGTCTATTGTGAAATAGATTACTTCAGCTCCTCTATTAAGTGTATCAATAGTTTTAACTATTGATTTCTCAATATCAAAAACGTAGATACGTTGTACTATATTGAATTCGCTTGTATGTGTCTCTATAGGCAATGGTCTATTATCCGTATCGTTGTGATAGAACGGCTTAACCTTGATGCCTTCAAGACTTTCCCAAACAAGGGTTTCATTATAGTCAGCGCCTTTTAGCTCAAATTGTATCTGATTTTTCCACGCTTTAGAAGAGACTTTATCAAATTCTTCAAATAATTGGTTAGTCATAATTTTTGGTTGGTAGTGAAACTTATTTCGCAGACAATGAATCAAACTCTATGATGAAGATATCCTCATTCTCGCGTTTCATATAATAATTCTCACGAGCATATTTTTCGGTAGCGTCACCACTTTTTAATCCTTTGATTGCTTTTTTGTCCTTTTCTATTTCTTTTTCGAAGTATTTTTTATTGTCTTCGAGCTTGTCTATTTCGGCATTAATAACTTGCTGTTCAAGATAAGAAGAACTATCAAAGAAAGTTATCCAAATTACAAATAAAATACCTACTAAAAAAAAAGGATTTTTTAGTAGGCTTATATAATTGTAGTTTTTTAATGTATCAACTATTTTCATAGTCTAAAGATAGTAAATTAACCGATTTTTTCATTAATAACTGTACGAACAATATCGATTGCTACAGTATTATAAGTATCATTAGGGATAATGATGTCTGCGAAGGCCTTAGATGGCTCGATAAACTGATCATGCATAGGCTTTAAAGTTGTCTGATATCTGTTGACTACCTCCATCATATCTCTACCTCTGTCAGCGATATCTCTTTTTAATCTACGGATAAGGCGTTCATCAGAATCAGCATGTACGAATATTTTGATATCACATAACTCACGTAACTCGGGGTGACACAAAATAAGAATTCCCTCAACGATCATTACTTTTCGAGGATGCGTTAATACATAATCATCAGTGCGATTGTGTTTTACGAATGAATAAACAGGCTGGTTTATACTGTTACCTTGTTTTAATTCTTTTAGGTGCTGAACCAATAATTCAAAGTCTATTGAACGTGGATGGTCAAAGTTGATTAATAATCTTTCCTCTAATGAAAGATTATCAGTAGCCTTGTAGTATGAATCTTGTGATATAACACCAACTTCTGTCTCTGGTAATTCAGTCATAATCTGGTGAACTACTGTTGTTTTACCACTTCCTGTACCTCCTGCAATTCCTATAATAAGCATGTTGTAATATATTTTTAGCAAAAGTATAAATTAATAATCTTGCATAGAAACATTTTTTAAGGAATGACTCTTTTTTAGCTTTTATTATCAAAAGTTTAATGCCGTTTTAAGGCATATCTCCTGTTTGTACTAGACTTAGTTTAATAGGTTGTTTTAAATCATTCATTGTAAATGCTTAAAAAAACAAATAAAATCAAATGATACTTCATTGTAGTTTATGGGGTGTTTGTTTTTAGTTGGAATTATTTAACCCTGATTAAGCGATAGACATATAAATGAAAGAGATATGAAGTAGAAATACTTTGCAGTATTTGGCTAATGCCTAATCTGGGTTTAAAGAGATTTGACCTTTAACGGAATACCATATTATCTTGTCTTTTTTGAAGTTACTATTATTGGACAATGCGTGGTCTGTATTGGATAATTAAGTGATTAACTACTTAGTTTATATTGAATCTAAATAAATAAGCTATATTTGTCAGACTTAGAATAAACAACAATATGGCAAAGAAAGGTAACATACAACGCAAAGTATTTACGTTAAAAAATAGAGAGTATATCACTCCTCATTATATTCGTATCACATTAAGTGGAAATGATGTGTCTGACTTTAAAGACACAACTATCGGGGTAAACAATAAGATATTTATCGCTCCTAAGGGATGCGATGAGGTACACTTACCTGAGTTTGACTTCGAGAAGGGGGCGTGGAAGCCGATGGAAGAATCTATTAAGCCATATGTGCGTACATATACTCACAGAGGAATAGATTTAGATAAGAACGAACTATACATAGACTTCGTGGCTCATGGTGATGAAGGACCTGCGTCTAACTGGGCGATTAACGCACAGATAGGAGATTCATTAGGTGTAGCGATGGGCTGTGATCCTAGTGGGTTATATTCTACTGCAGATTGGTATATGTTAGTAGGGGACGGTACAGCTATTCCTGTATTGGGATCTATACTTGAGACATTGCCTGCTGAGGCGAGAGTGAATGTGGTAATAGAAGTAGAGAGTGCTGAGGATATACAAGAGCTTTATACTAAAGCGCAGATGAATATAGACTGGATTATTAATCCTACTTCTGGACAAAACTCTACTGTCGCTAAGCGAGTACGTGAGATAGTAGCAGACCACAGTGCTGAGGTGTCTAAGTTTGGATACATAGCTACAGAGTTTGATACAGTAAAAGAATTGAGAAACTTCCTACGCAAAGAATTAAAGTGGACGAAGGATGAACTTTATGCATACTCGTACTGGAAGTTCGGTAAAGCTGAATCTGCTTCTGAAGCAGATCGTAGAGCAGAGAAAGATAGCGCAGAGTAATGAAAAATATATTTTAGCATTACATATATTTGCTTCACTTTTGTACTCTTAACAATATAGAATTATGAAAAAAAGTATTGCTGTTTTATCATCGATTTTATTAGGAGTATTAATGGCTCAATGTAAGGATAATCAAGAGTCAATTACTAATGAATCTGTAGAAACTACCATCACACCAAAAGGAGAGCTTGTTCAAGAAGAACCTACTCAAATATCCTTCTTAGGTACTTATCAGGGAGTATATCCTTGGGAAGAAGAAGGTCAGAATATGCAAGTGCTTAGCATCACTGCTGCCATTAAAGATGGTAATGTGTATACGTACAAGGTAGTGACAGAAGATGGTGAGCATAATGAAACGGGTGAATGGGAATTAGAAGGTGATAGATTATACTTGAGAGAAGATGAGTACAGTGCTGCTAAGGCGTTCCTTATAAAAGGAGGTAAACTACACTTCTTAGATAGTGAGGGTGATGTAGTGAATGAGAACGAATCAGGTGACTATATCTTAGAGAAGAAATAATTAGTTTCCATAAATATGACTAGAGAAGACAAGGCGGATATATTCGTTCTTGTCTTTTTTTATGGAGTGAAGTGAAGGAGATAGTGGTGTTAAGTGATCAGTGTACAAGTAAGTGTAATTATTTGTAAATTAGCTGTGTAAAAGAAAATAAGATGAATAAAATACTAACAATACTAATGATGCTATTTACAATGATAGTGTCGGCACAAACTAAAGACTATAAAGCTTTTAAGAAATATGTACCTATGGGGTATAGCTTAAATGAAGTAATAAAAGGAGACTTGAATAAGGATGGTCAGGAGGATATAGTTTTGATTATAAAAGGAACTGATAAAGATATGTTGTTGCCAAATCAATGGGATACAGATATAGTAGATAAGAATAGAAGAGGTATTATTATCCTCTTTAAAAAAGGAGATAGTTATGAAGTAGCTGTTAAGAACTATTCTTGCTTTTCATCAGAGAATGAAGATGGAGGGGTATACTATGCTCCCGAATTATATTTCGAAATAAAGAATAGTATTCTTTATATAAATTATGCTCATGGTCGCTATGGTAATTGGGGATATGTGTTTAGATATCAGAATAGTGATATGGAACTAATAGGATATAACAGTCATAGTAATAGAGGGCCAATAGCACTTTCTGAAGTAAGTATTAATTTCTCTACTAAAAAGAGATTAGATAGAGAGAATCTTAATGCGGATAAAGGTGATGATTTAGAAGAGAAGTTTGTGGATACGTGGTCAACTATCGATTTGCCTAAGCGTATTAAGTTATCAGAGATAAAGGACTTCACAGGGTTGTATTTTTAAGAGTGAAGATTAACTTAAAACTTGAGGGCTGATAATTAGTGATAGCTATTTTATTGATGATTAATAATATGA
>JBOFGJ010000911.1:0-12249 GCA_051649065.1 Flavobacterium sp.
CATCTATAAACATTGCCCCATTTCGATACTTTACAGGTATAGCCACATATCCTTCTATACTAGGCATCACTTCATGTCTCACTAATTCAGCACTATCATAGTTAATTTCTAACACCTTATCCTTAAACAGTGTCATACCAATCTTACCCTCTGACTCCTGTCCACTATACTGATTATTAATAAAAGATATATCTTTCCAACTCTGCTCAGCTATCTGTACCTTATTAGAAGTACTACGCCCATCAGTATCAAATACTATCCCTTTCACTTTAGCAGTTGCCTCAGGAGATATTGCTCCATCATCCATTGCTACTTGGAACATCAAATCCAGGCTATCTCTCTCATTAACCACTGTTTTAATCAGCATATTATTATACTTCGTAAGTCTAAAAGGGATATGTACTTGAGCACTTACTACAGTACCTATAGTAAACATCATTAAAAGCATCAAGTTTCTCTTCATAATCGAATCGCTTTAAAGGTTAGTTGGTTACGTAAATCTATGCAAATAATTCACCTGATATATTATTGAATGATAAAATTGACCAAATACAGTCAGTTTTTCAAAAAAACACTAATTTCACTCTAAAAACGAGAACAAACAGAACTAAAAAGCGATTTATACTGACCTCATCTAACTCCTTCATCACCGCTTCAACATTACTACAAGATTACTCTATTAATAAAGCCTTTTGTTGAAGCATTATTGACGTAATTTTAATTCACTCTTGAAGCAAACACCTCATGACAATAAGAAACTGATAATAACCATAATTAATTTCTTTATTTAGCATTACCTCAACTACAATAGTTGCACACTAAACACAAAAACACATTACAATATTTAAGCTTTATATATCTAAAGTAACCAAAAGATAGAAAGCAAATCTGACAACCTTACTACCTATGCAATAGAAGTTACAAAATAAGTAAACAAATAGAGAGAATAGCAACTAAAGTCAGCATCCTTAATCACAATGAGAATATCTTGATAACAATCACCTAATTAGAACACGACACAGAAGATATGATTTATAAAATCCGTGCCAACCTTGTTAAAAGAACAACACAAAAAACAATGCTAACCACCATAAAATGAGATTATAGTCACTAAGTATGTGATGATTACGAATAATCCACTATATTTGATAACAAACTCACTGCTAGTAAAATAGTTAATTGTGCTTATTTAATTTGGTAGTAAAAAGAGTATTGCCATATATTTGTAGCTTATTTCTTTGCAAAAAATATGAATAAATTACTGATAGTGGGGACGGTGGCCTTTGATGCGATAGAAACTCCATTCGGAAAGACAGACAAGATCTTAGGTGGTGCGGCAACGTACATCGGATTGTCTGCCTCACACTTCAATATTAAATCAGCTATAGTGTCTGTGGTAGGAGATGATTTCCCACAAGAACACTTGGATCTTTTAAATAGTAAAAACATAGATACTTCGGGAATCGAAGTCGTACAAGGAGGTAAAACCTTCTTCTGGAGTGGTAGATACCATAATGATCTAAACTCTAGAGATACATTAGACACACAACTTAATGTATTAGCAGACTTTAACCCAGTAGTTCCAACAAACTTTAAAGACGCAGATGTAGTGATGTTAGGAAACTTACATCCGAATATCCAAATAAGTGTCTTAGATCAATTAACTACTCAACCAAAACTTGTCGTATTAGATACTATGAATTTTTGGATGAATTGTGCACTTGAGGAACTAAAAGAAGTACTAAAAAGAATAGATGTTATCACTATCAATGATGAGGAAGCACGTCAACTATCTGGTGAATACTCACTAGTGAAGGCTGCGGAGATTATTCATACGATGGGGCCAAAATATGTAGTGATTAAGAAAGGCGAGCACGGAGCCTTGCTTTTTGCAGACAAAGATGTATTCTTTGCTCCTGCACTACCTTTAAAAGAAGTATTTGATCCTACTGGAGCTGGAGATACCTTTGCAGGTGGATTCACAGGATATTTAACACAGAGCAGTAATGTTTCGTTTAGAAACATGAAGAACGCTATTATATATGGTTCTAACCTTGCCTCGTTCTGCGTAGAAGAATTCGGAACATGCAGGATGGAGAATTTAGAGGATAACGACGTAGTTGAAAGACTACAACAATTTAAGATGTTAACTCAATTCGATATCGAATTAAAACAATAATGTAAAATTATAAGCCTCGTCATGGGGCTTTTTTTATTCAACACCAACACACAACTAAACATGAGCGACGCTTTAAAACACGAATGCGGTATAGCGGTTTTAAGATTAAAAAAACCGTTATCTTACTACAAAGAAAAGTACGGTAGTTCTTTCTACCCTATTCAAAAGATGTACTTGTTATTAGAAAAACAGCACAACAGAGGACAAGATGGTGCTGGTCTAGCAAGTATAAAACTTGATATGGATCCTGGTGAACGCTACATTAGCCGTGTTCGCTCAAATAAAGCTCAGCCAATCCAAGATATATTCCAACAAATCAATGAACGTATCAATGAGGAAATGGAAGCTCATCCTGAATATCACAACAATGTTGACCTTCAGAAAAAGAACATTCCTTACTTAGGAGAAGTTTTCTTAGGACACGTACGCTATGGTACTTTTGGTAAAAATAATATAGAAAGCGTTCACCCATTCTTGCGTCAAAATAACTGGATGCACAGGAACTTAATTGTAGCTGGAAACTTTAACCTAACGAATGTTCGCGATTTATTTCAAGACTTAGTAGAACTAGGTCAATATCCTAAAGAAATGTCTGATACTATCACAGTGATGGAAAAGATAGGACACTTCTTAGATGATGAAGTAAATGACTTATACTATAAAATAAAACAAGAAGGATATACAAAGAAAAATGCTTCTCCACTAATCGGAGAGCGTTTAGACGTAGCTCGTATTTTGCGCCGTGCTTCTAAAAACTGGGATGGTGGATTCGCTATGGCTGGTATGATAGGACATGGTGATACATTCGTATTACGCGACCCTGCAGGTATTCGTCCTGCATTCTATTTTGAGAATGATGAGATAGTAGTAGTCGCTAGTGAGCGTCCTGTAATACAAACAGCATTTAATGTTCCATTTGATGAGATTAAAGAGATTGTTCCTGGACAAGCGCTTATCATTCGCAAAGATGCTTCAGTACACTTTGAACAAATATTAGAGCCTCTTCCTTTAAAAGCTTGTTCTTTCGAGAGAGTTTATTTCTCTAGAGGAAATGATGCAGAAATCTACCAAGAACGCAAAGATTTAGGTAAACTTATCTTCCCTGAGATCCTTAAAGCTATCGATAACGATACTGATAAATCAGTGTTCTCTTATATCCCAAATACTTCAGAGACATCATTCTACGGTATGGTAGAGGGAGCACAAGACTTCCTTAACCAAAGAAAGATCAGTGATATCTTAAAGAATAAAGAAAACTTGACTGAGGCTAAACTACAAGAGATTTTATCTGTGAAACTAAGAACAGAAAAGATAGCTGTAAAAGACGCTAAGTTGAGAACTTTTATCACTGATGACAGTAGTCGTGATGACTTAGTTGCTCACGTATATGATGTGACTTATGGAGTAATAAAACCAACAGATAACCTAGTTATTATAGATGACAGTATCGTACGTGGTACTACACTTAAAAAGAGTATTATCCGTATGTTAGATAGACTTAATCCTAAGAGCATTGTAGTTGTATCTGCTGCTCCTCAGGTGAGATATCCAGACTGTTATGGTATCGATATGGCAAAATTAGAAGGACTTATTGCTTTCCAAGCTGCTATAGAACTTCTTAAGGAACGCAACCTATATCACATCGTAGAAGAGGTGTATACTAAATCTAAAGCGCAAGAAAATTTACATGATAGCGAAGTAGTAAACTTCGTTACAGAAATATATGCTCCGTTTACAGATAAAGAAATCTCTGATAAAATAGCTGAGATGGTAAAAGACGAAAATATTAAATCCGAAGTGAAGATAGTATTCCAGTCAGTAGAGAACCTACATATCGCATGCCCTCATAACTTGGGAGATTGGTACTTCACAGGAGACTACCCAACTGTAGGAGGTAACCGCGTGGTGAACCGTGCGTTTATCAACTTCTACGAAGGACGCGATGAGAAACCATATTAGTATGTTCTAAAAGATGGTATTATTCTTAAGAGATAGCCTGTTATAAATAAACAGTTAATCTCATAACTATACAATAAAAACAAGGGCTGTATCTCATATAGATACAGCCCTTGTCAGTTATATTATAATATGAATTAGCTCAACCAAAAGAAGTAAGCAATAATCGATATTAATATCGCACAGATAACATTAAGGACAAAACCTGCTTTCATCATGTCTTTCTGCTTAATATCTCCTGTACCGAATACAATGGCATTAGGCGGTGTAGCTACAGGTAGCATGAATGCACATGAAGCTCCTAACCCTATAATCATCGAAAGACCTAATGGCGGTAAACCCAGCTCTTCTGATATAGAGATAAAGATAGGTACTAGTAATGCCGCACTAGCTGTATTAGAAGTAAACTCTGTCAAAAAGATGATAAAGAACGATACTACAAGTCCGATGGTAAAGTAGTGGCTGTTCTTTATAAACGATACTAATATATCGGCCATCACTTTACTCGCTCCAGAGTCTTTAAGCACCATACTAAGTGTAAGTCCTCCCCCGAAAAGAAGTAATACTCCCCAATCCACATTATGTTGAAGCTCCTTCCATCTCGACACTTGACTCACACAAATCAATATAAAAGCCAATAGAGAGATGAATGTATCAAAGCTAGAGAACTTACCCTCGAAGCCAACTAAGCTGGCTACAAGTGGGTTTAATTCATTACTAAATATCCAACAGAATGCTGTGAATAAAAAAATAGCTAATGTCAACCATCTATCAAAGTTCATTGGTATAGGTTCAGAAGTGTGTTTAAAAGTAAAGTCTAACTTAGGTTTAAACACAAGGTATATTACTCCTAACATTATCGGTAATAATACTAACACAATAGGCACCCCCATCTTCATCCAATCGGCAAAAGACAAATGTAACTGTGAAGCTACAATGGCATTAGGCGGACTCCCGACTACTGTCCCCATACCACCTATACTAGCACTGTATGCAATACCTAATAATACGAAGACATAAGTACTTCTATATTTCTCTCTATCTAACTGACCTAGTACACCTACTACTAGAGGAAGCATCATAGCCACAGTAGCCGTGTTACTAATCCACATCGATAGTACAGCAGTGGCAATAAACAGGTAAAACACAGCAAAAGACAATCTCCCCTTCGCTAAATACATAATCTTGTTAGCAATAATCATGTCTAACTTCTGAACATGCAATGCACCTGCTAATACGAAGCCTCCTAAGAATAAGAATATCGTCGGATCAGCAAATGAAGCTAAAGCGGGCTTAGTATCTGTAAGCCCTAGACCTATGGCGAGCACAGGCACAAAAACAGCAGTAGTAGTTACGTGTATCGCTTCTGTCAACCACAGAACAGCTACAAAGACTAATAATGCTAGTCCTTTATTAACTTGTGGTTCATAAGGTAAATAATTAATGAGCAATAAAAGTGTTATTACATTTAAAAGAATAATAACATAGTTTCTTATTGACTTGAGTGGTCGTCTCTCAGGTTCATAGTCTAGACGCATAAAGTGTATAGTTTAATAATTTTAACTAAAGTTAACAAAAAATAAGATTAAACATAATTAATGCACTAAAAAACATCATTTAGACCTCAAAAAAGGACTAAAAAGTATAATAACCATAAGACAAACAGATACAATAGTCACAAGGTGTACAAACAAAAAAGCCAGTCGAATGACTGGCTTAAAATATTATATAAAGACACTATTAGGCGTTACCTTCCCACTCGTCGTAAAATTGGCTTAAGAAAGATTCCATAAACTTATGGCGCCCTTCTGCTAATTGTCTTCCTGTATCAGTATTCATTAAATCTTTTAAACGAAGTAGTTTCTCGTAAAAGTGATTAATCGTTGTTCCTACATTATTCTTGTACTCCTCTTTAGACATCCCTAACTTAGGTTCTATCTTAGGATCATACATCAATGTATTCTTATACCCCCCGTAATTAAATGATCTAGCGACACCAATGGCTCCTATAGCATCTAATCTATCAGCGTCTTGTACAATATCTAGTTCTTTAGAACGAAACACTTGATTAAAATTACCTCCTTTAAAAGAAATATTCTCAATCCCCTTTACAACGTGTTCAATAGTATCTCGATCATAAGACAGCTCTTCTAATAACTTTCTAGCTTTAGTAGGCCCTACTGTCTCATCTCCACCGTGGAATTTACTGTCTGCTATATCGTGTAATAGCGCGATAAGTTTGACGACGACTAAATCGACTTCACCTTCGCCTTCTACTATATTCAATGCATTCCTATAAACTCGTTCGATGTGGAACCAGTCGTGACCACTTTCAGCTTGCTGTAATTCTTTCTTTACATAAAGGATGACTTGATCTATACGCTTGTCCATAACTATTGTATTGTAATTGGTTATTATTTAATAAGGGCTGGTTTAACCCATTTAAAGATATGCTCTTCTTTACCGATTGTCATACGATCTGCTACTCTAGACATACGTGCAGGCAACTTCATTAAATAATCTCTAGCTTTCTCAGCTTCATCAGTAAGGTTATTTAATTTATCTACTTGCCAACGGTCAATAAGCTTCTGCATAATCTCAATGTAATCATGTGCGGTATACACTCCTATACGCTGAGCAGAATCAGAAAATAGCTCAAATGCATCTCCCATTTTACCTCCTGATTCACGGATTAAATTGGCAGGCATAGTGATTTTTCTCTTCATCATATCTACGAAGGCTAACATCATCTCACTAGGGTCAACCTGAAAGATACGATCCACAAATTCACTATAAGCGTGGTGGTGTCTCATCTCATCTCCTGCGATTAATCTACAGATCTTAGATAACTTATGATCTCCATACTGCTTCGCTAACTTCGCTACACGATTATGTGATACATACGTGGCTAACTCTTGGAAACTAGTAAATACAAAGTTCTTATAAGGATCTCTATCTGTACCTGGATCAAAACCATCGTTAATTAAGTGATGTGTAGTAATCTCTATCTCTTTCATATCTACTCTACCTGATAGGTATAAGTATTTATTAAGAAGATCTCCGTGACGGTTCTCTTCTCCAGTCCAGTGACGTAGCCATTTAGCCCATCCATTACCACCTTCTCCATCTTTTTGGTTTACACCTTCTACATCCATTAACCAAGATTCGTATGTAGGAAGTGCCTCTTCAGTGATCGTATCACCAACTAAGACAACCCAAAAATCGTATGGTAATTCTTTGGCATATTCTCTAAGTTCTTTTACCTCTTCGATGAAGTTTACTCCTTCTGAGTCTGGTAATAAGTCTGATGGTTGCCATATCTTCTCTACAGGGATCAAATAGCTATCTACGAAGCTATCGATATTCTTCTCTAGGAATTGCATTACTTCTAGGCGAACATTCTTTATAGACATATAATTGTGTTTATGCCCTTATTACTACAATACTTAGGTTTAGTTTAGTCTGATGGTAGTAAAGGCTAGTTTATATTTAGAATTTTATTCTATTCTTGATTGTATTTTATCCTCACACATCTGCATGATCTCTTCGAAAGAATGATCTTTTACAGCAAATGATTTATGAGCATATAGGCTTATTCTAGATCCTAATCCATAAGGAAAATTACCAAATCGGAATATCTTCCATGAATTATTTATTGTCAAAGGTACAACTAAAGCATCAGGAGCAAACTTACATAACATCTTCACTCCATTCTCAGAGAACCTTTTAAGTTTACCGTCTCTACTTCTCGTTCCTTCAGGGAAAATAACAGCAGAACGATTGTGTTTAGTGATATATTGCCCTAAACCTTTAATTGCTGTTAACGCTTGTTTAGCATCTTTTCGGTCAATTAATACTGACCCACCGTGATTTAGATTATAGGATACACTAGGAAAGCCTTTTCCTAATTCTTTCTTACTTACAAACTTTGGGTGATTCTTTCTAAAATACCAAATAATCATTGGAATATCAAACATACTCTGGTGATTAGATACGAATATAATCGGGCGATCAGTAGGAAGTTCTTCCTCTTTGCGAAATCTATAAGTTGTACCTAAAATACCTGTACAAACCATTAACCACCAAACTAGACCATTCACAACAACATTATGTGCTTTATAGCCAAATAGATTAAATGCAATCCACTGAAGTGCGTGGAACACACATAATACTATTAGCATCACAATCACAAATAGTATAGATATAGGGTATGATATTATTTTTTGCATTAATTAATTAGTTTAACGCAAATATACACTTAAACATATATACAACAATAAACATATACTGCAAATTAATAGTACTATCGATCGTTTTAATCTATAATCAATAGAAACTATATAACACCTTTAACTAGTTCAAATACTATACTATAGGTATAAATATCAACTAATCTTAATCTTAAATAAACAATTAACAGTCATTAGTACATTATTCGCATAATCTAAAGCATAAAAAAACCACCTAATAGGTGGTTTATATTTTTAGCAAAATTCTGTATATGCATCTTTTAGGTTTTCTGCTATTGCGTCAGCAGTAGCCCCTTCGATATGATGTCTTTCTAACATGTGAACTAACTCACCGTCTTTGAATAACGCCATAGCTGGTGATGATGGAGGGAAAGGGAACATGTGTTTACGTGCTACGTCTACAGCATCCTTATCTACTCCTGCAAATACAGTGATAATGTTACTTGGTTTCTTATCTCCTTGTAAACTCATAACTGCTGCTGGGCGAGCATTACGTGCTGCACATCCACATACTGAGTTAACAACTACTAATGTAGTACCTGCTTTTTGTAAAGCTGCTTCTACTTCTTCTCCTGTATGTAATGATTCAAATCCTGCCTCAACTAATTCTTGACGCATTGGTTTTACTATTTCTTCTGGGTACATATCTTATCTAAATTATGTTATATAGCAAAGTTACATTTTTTCTTAAACATAAAAACATATCAATTATAAAGAAATGTTATACTTTCTTTTTCTTGTCCTTCTTCATCTTATTTAACCAAATAAAGATTCCTGTGACAGGTAAAGTAGTTGCTATTAAACATACTATGAAATAAATGGTTTTAGAGAACTTACCATAAATATCACCAAGGTGTAAAGGTTTAATAGAAGCTGATATCTTCTCTCCAACTGATTTATCTGCAAATACTTCTTTCTTTAGTACTGCACCACTATATTGATCAATAAACACTCTGTCAGTAGCACTTTCATTAAAACGAGCCAAATCATTCTTATTAATTTCATAACTTCCTATAGAGTCTTTAGGAATAGAAACAGATATAGTTCTACTTGTAAAAGGCAATTCTTTATTAGCAATATTGATAGCCTCAGATAAAGTAATCGTTTTATTATCTGCAAAAACTGACTCAGGCTTTTCCTCATTTCTTCCTCCAAAAACCTTAGTCCCTAAGACCTTACTTAATCCATCTTTATACCACTCAAAAGACCAGCACAATCCTGTCAATGACATAATCACAACAATCAGTAAAGTATAAAATCCAAGTGTATTATGTAAATCGTGATTGATACGTTTCCAGTTAGCCTTATACTTAATTTTAAAACCTGGTTTAATACTTTTCCAACCTTTAATCTTCTTTGGAAACCAAAGAATCAAACCCGAAATAGATAAGAACACAAAAATGATAGTTGCCCCTCCTACAATAGGACGACCTATTTCACTTTCTAATAATAACCATCTATGTAATTTAAATACAGTCATAAAAAACTCATCTCCTGGTCCTTTACCACTTCCTACTACCTCTTTAGTATATGGATTTAGATAAACAGTTTCGTTCTTTTTTTCTTTACCCTTAAACCCTACAGAGAATTGGTAAGGTTTGTCTTGTTTGTTTGAAATACTTACTCTTTGTACTTTACCCTGATATGTAGTTTCAACATATTCTCTTAATTCATCAATAGGCAAAACCTCCTCTTTCACTACAGTTAATTTATACATATCAGGAGCCATCATAGACTGTATCTCACTCTTAAATGTATATATCGTACCTGTAAGGCATACGACAAAAAGGATAATAGAACTACCTATACCTAACCATAAATGTAGGTCGTTCATTAATTGGCGAAAACTGTATTTCTTCTGTGATTTCATAAAAAGGTTTATAATTACAAAAACACGCCCCCACTCAAAAGAGCGAAGTCGTGTTTTACTAAATCAAATATTATTAACTAGAATCTATAGCTTAATTGTGCTGCAAAATTTCTTGGAGCAATCTCGTTAATGTATCCACCTCTGTAGTATGAAGTGTAACCTAACTTATCAAACATATTGTTTGCAAATACTCTAAGAGTTGCACCTTTATATGTGTAAGAAACTTGTGCATTAAATGTAGTGTAATCAGGCATATCAAAAGGCTTAACTCCTGCCATAGTACCATGAGCTGCATCAGGTGTTAAGCTATATTCATTCACAGGTCTAGCTCCAACGAAGTAAACACCTCCACCGATAGACAATCCTTTAAGAGAACCATCGAATTGGTAATTAATCCATCCGTTAGCAGTGTGCTTAGGCGCATTCATTGGCGCTGATCCTTCTGCATATACTGGACTGTCTTTATACTGAGCATCTAAATAAGCGTATCCTAACATCACTTGTAAGTTATTAGTTATCTTACCTGTAACATCTACCTCTACTCCTTGACGGCTTAAGTTACCCGCTTTCACATAAGTATTAGGTACTGAGTTACCACTCTCATCAAATACTTGTGCTAATAAATTACTATTCTTCGCATTAAAGTAAGTTACGTTAAATAATAATTGCTCGTTAAACCAACTAGTTTTAACACCTGTTTCAAACTGTTTAGTATCTTGAGGACCACCAAAACCACCATCAAGTAGTTTATTATTAGATTGTCTTAAACTAGTAGTAGTTGTATAAGATCCGAATACATTAATGTTCTTAGTTGGAGAAACGATTAATCCGAAGATTGGGTTCCAACGATCAACAGTAGCATTCTCAGTTGTATTTCCGTTTAATCTACTATATCTTACACCCATCATAGCACGTATATACTCACCTACTTGGATATAATCCTGAGCCATAAAACCAAAAGTTGGTGTAGTCACAATAGCTTCTCCAGAGTTTTGGAAAGTTACGTTATCAGGACGATCGTTAGTCCAATCACCTAATACATTAATTGTATCAATGAATCCACCTCTACCTAGTTTCTTACCATTAAAGTACGTATCATAACTATTAGTAGTAACTGTAGTTTGTCTAAAGTCAAACCCTAATTGGAAAGTATGTTTTAAAAGACCAGTTTTAAAATCTTTACCTACTAAATCAACTTGGATAACGCTGTTTTCATCTTTCGTGTTAGATTTAGAAATAGATCTGTTTAAGTAATCATATCCTAAAGTTTTGTTCTTACTAACACCTAAAGCTTCTTGATCATTTCTATTATTAGCAGTAACTGCAGAGAATCTAACGCTTATCTTATCAGTTAATTCACGCTCAGCTCTAAATGTGTAAGTAAGGATATTTGTCTTAAGGTAATTATCTTTAAAACCTAAGAACTTATTATGTGGCATATCATATAATGCATTAACATTATCAGGACCTAAATTAGTAGTTCCTAAATCTGGCACTGCATTAGATTCTAGATAATCTAACTCAGCAGTAATTGTAGTTTTTGCATCTGGTTTATAAGTAATAGACGGATTTAAGTAAAACTTGTCATTCCCTGTATATGATCTCCATCCATCATTTCTCTCGTAAGCCCCATTAAAACGGAAAGAAACAGTTTCTTTCTTATCTAGTATTTGTTCAAAATCAACAGTAGGACGTACTTGTCCATAGCTACCTGTTCTGAACCCTATCTCTCGTTTATTTTTAAAACTTGGTGTTTTAGTTACTACGTTGATTACACCACCAGCTGCACCAAGTCCGTTACCAATACCTTGTCCAATAGCAGCAGATCCTTTTATAACCTCTATGCTTTCAACACCTTGCATATCTACTATACCAGCAGCAGTTCTAAAGTCAGAATCTAAAGCTACACCATTTTTAAGAATAGGTGTTCCTCTGAATCCTCGAATAGACATACTCTCTTTAACTCCTCCATAACTAGAGAACATAGTAACTCC
>JBOFGJ010000912.1:0-1117 GCA_051649065.1 Flavobacterium sp.
TTACTACTAATTCTGGAGTATTTCCTGAAGCAGGAGGCCCTGATAGTATATATGTAAATGAATATGATGTAGAACAGATAAGTGATGCTATTAGTACTTTATTAAAGGATGAAACAACGAGATTACAAATAGCTGAACAAGGAAGGGTGTATGCTCAAAAGTTTAATGATGAACAGATAGCTAAACACTGGAATAATTTATACACAAAAATATTAGAATAATGAACGTAGCTTTTTTTAACTCAATTGCAACTTGGGGAGGTGGAGAAAAATGGCATTTTGAAACCAGTGTGTATTTTGCACAAAAAGGATACAACATCTTCTTTTTTTGTAACCCTGATGGAGTAATTGCAGAGAAATTAAAACAATTTCCTCAAGTAAAAATTATTCCTATTAAGGCTTCTAATTTAAGCTTCCTTAATCCTTTTAAAATTAAAGCGGTTAAGCAACAATTCATAGATAACAAAATAGATACAGTGATAATCAATCACCCTGGAGATCTAAAAATAGCTGGTAACGCTGCTCATAAAGCAGGAGTTAGTAGAATTATCTATCGCAGAGGATCAGCTATCCCTATTAAGAATAAAGCGCTTAATCGCTATATCTTCAAAAATTGGATAACAGATATATTAGCTAATTCAGAAGCGACAAAACTAACAATAGTTGAAAAAAATGCTCAACTATTTCCTCTAGAAGATATTAAAGTAATTTATAACCATATTGATATTGCTAAATTTAGTTCTATTGAGACTAAAAGAGATGATCAATTTGATGAAGATACTTTAGTCATAGGAAATTTAGGAAGATTGGCTCCACAAAAAAATCAACACTTTCTAATAGACCTTTCTAAACAGCTTACTGAGTTGAATATAAAGCATAAGATTCTAATAGGTGGAATTGGTGAACTTGAAGAAGAATTAAAAGCTTACTCGAACGCTCAAGGTACACAGGACACGGTTCTTTTTGAAGGTTTTCAAGAAGACATTCAAGCTTTCTTATCTCGTATAGATATCTTTTTTCTTTCCTCTTTATGGGAGGGATTTGGATATGTATTAGCAGAAGCTGCTCTATGTAAAAAACCTATTATTGCATTTAACTTAAGTAGTAATCCAGAATTA
>JBOFGJ010000913.1:0-1390 GCA_051649065.1 Flavobacterium sp.
ATGAGGTGGTTATTTATTCTATGACTGCTATAGCAGCAAATTCAGGTAGATATAGCCCTACTTATATTGATAAATTTGATTTTCAGGTAGGAACTTATCCACGTGTAAATGTGACAAAAATTAATAAAGATACAGATAGAGCATGGGGAACAAATAGATTAGTGTTTATAGCACAAGCATCTAGTATGCCTCTGAAATTTTTTCCTGGATATAATGCAAGTACAAGCTCTTTTGAGTCTGTAAATATTTCTGTAACACTCGATGCGATTAATACATTACCAGTTGGTATTAATTTCCAAGTAGATGGAGTAAAAGATCAATTAAAAACGATTGAAGTTGGAAATAAGGCAGTAGAATATGATTCAGGTCAGTCTGTTCAATTGAATACAATTGATTTAGATATCAATACCCCTGGTATTCAAAATATTTATGTAGATGCGAGAGGTAAATGGGAAGCAAATTCATCAGGAGTGGTTACATTTACTCCTACAAAAGGTTTTGAAGGGCAGGCAACCATAGAATATACCATCCAAGATAATTATATACTTAATGGTGTTCCTTCTCCTGGTACGTCACTCCCTAAGACTATAAAAATTAACATACCACCATGTACAACTACCGTTAAGGGGTCTGATTTTTTTGTGGAAGATGGAGAAACTAAAAGGTTTGAAATGCCTGCAACAGATTATGGTTTTCAGTTTGATATTTATAAACTAGATAATTCTTTTCAGTTAAATATAAATGGGGTAAATTTAGCAAATGAAGAAATCGATTTTCAGCCTGATTCTGGTGGGTCAAAATTAAATATAGAGTTTTTGGACGGAGTAAGACATGGTGATGCAGGAACTAATCAAATTTATGATATAACAGGAGATAAAAACTCGCCTGTAGTTCGTGTTAAAATTGCTCCTGATGGAGCTGTTAGCTTACAAGCTCGTAAATCTAATTCGGATAAAGCTTTATATGAGATGAGGTTTTTTGGAAAAATTGCTGGTAGTACTACGACAAATGCAGCATTTAATACAGTTAATTGGAATACAACTAGTCCAAATGTTGTAATTGCTTCACAAAAAGATGTTGGTACTACAAATATGACGGGATATGGAAGTGGCTTGAAAAGAATTGCTTGTCCGTGTATTAGAACTCCATTAAACGGAGCTCCAAATGGAACTACAAATGTTGGAATTTCTACAAACACAATAGTTAATTCTAATTGGCCAACAAATATTCCGAACGCTGCATTGGTATTAGATTCTAATTCAAAAGGAATGGTAATTTCACGCATTAAAAATGTTATAACAGATATCAAAGCACCTATTGAAGGAATGATTGCTTATGATGAAACTGATAAATGTGTAAAATTATACAATGGTGATAATTGGGATTGTTT
>JBOFGJ010000914.1:0-1395 GCA_051649065.1 Flavobacterium sp.
ATTTGATACTTTCTCAAAAGCCTTAATTACTTCCAATACTGAAGACCCTTTACCAGTTCCAATATTAAAAGTCTCCACCTTATCACTATTTTCTTCTTTTATCAAACGATCTAATGCAGCTACATGAGCTTTTGCCAAATCCACCACATGAATATAATCGCGTACACAAGTACCATCAGGTGTATCATAGTCATCCCCGAATACAGACAGCTCTTTACGCAATCCAATAGCTGTTTGTGTAATAAAAGGAACCAAGTTCTGAGGCACACCTAGTGGTAACTCCCCTATCAATGCTGACTCATGAGCCCCTATAGGATTAAAATAACGAAGTAAAACAGCACTAATATTACTTACCTTAGTTACATCAGTAATAATCTCTTCTCCTATTTGTTTTGTATTTCCATAAGGAGATAAAGCTACTTGTATAGGAGCCTCTTCTGTAATAGGCATTATAGCTGCCTGCCCATATACTGTACAAGATGAACTAAAGATAAAATGACTCTTCTCTTTTCTATCCAATTCTTTTAATATATTTAATAACGGGACTATATTATTCTCATAATACATCAATGGCTTTTCTACACTTTCTCCTACTGCTTTAGACGCGGCAAAGTGTATTACACCCATTATATCCTTATAGTCATTAAAAAGTCTTTGAACACCAGCTACATCTCTAAGATCAAGTTTAACAAAATCAGGACGCTTACCCGTAATCCCTTCTATCCCATCTAATACCTCTATAGACGCATTAGATAAGTCATCTACGATAACCACATCATAACCCTTATTTTGTAACTCTACTACTGTATGAGAACCAATAAATCCTAATCCTCCTGTAACTAATATTTTCATGCCTTCTTTTTTGAACTTAACCCCAAATATACCGTGTTTAAATATTGTTCACAATATGTAATAGGTAAAACTGTACTTTTTGTTAGTAAGAGGAATTGGAACTAATAATGAAGAATGAAGAGTATCTACTAACAGCCTTCTATACAATCAACACCCACAAAAGTTTTCAGCCTAACTATAGGAAGGATCACATTCGTAACTCTACAATCAAAGTCTCCTTACTCCCTGTCAAAGATACCCTCTCTATTCCCTACTCCCTACCAAAGACAATATTCTCCTTGTCAAAGCATAAAAAAAACAATAGCTTTGTAATAGCATTAAAAACACACCTAACTAAAATGAGAACAGGAATAACTTTTATAGCATTTGATCACCTGCATGCAGGATATATCAGTATGTTAGAAGAAGCAAGATCGCAATGTGATTACCTAATAGTAGGATTGCAGACAAACCCTAATAACAAAAAAGACTACAAAGTACTTACTCCAAAAAGTTTAGTTGAACGTTATATTCAATTAAACGCTTGCAAATATGTTGATGAAA
>JBOFGJ010000915.1:0-6518 GCA_051649065.1 Flavobacterium sp.
GATGACTTTTTTTTGATAGGGTATAAAGTAGATGAGATGTATAGTTTATCCCAGATTATGCAATAGACATATAAACGAAAAGTAATGATACAAAACAGGTCTGAAGTAGTGATAAAAGCATACTATAGTATGCTTTTAGAAGAAATGAAAGAGGTGTAAAGTAGAATTTATTCGTAGTATCGGGCGAATGCGGATTCTGGGTTAAAGTAAACATCTTGAATTTACAGCCGCTTCAATACTTCTTCAACATTACCACAACATTGTTCTACTATAGAGTCTTTTTACTGAAAAATGTTTGACCCACTCTTGATGAGCTCTTGTTTTAAATAAATTGCTTAGTCTCCAATTTTTAATGTTGATTATAGAATGTTAGTTATGTGTTTAATTGTTTGAATAGTAGTAGTAATTTTACAATTCCTTTATATAGTTAATGTGTCCAAGGCTTAATTTTTGATTCTTAATATTGTTCAAAACTATTGATTATGGAGAACCAAAAAATCACAATTAAACAGTGGGCAGAAGATGATAGGCCCCGTGAGAAACTTATGCTTAAAGGAAAGACTATGTTAAGTGATGCAGAGTTATTAGCTATCTTGATAGGGTCAGGACATAAAGATGAGTCTGCTGTAGATTTGTGCAAACGGATACTAGCGACGTATAATAATAACTTAAGTGTATTAGCTAAACAGGGCATTACTAAACTTACTGCGTTTAAAGGAATTGGGGAAGCTAAGGCAATCTCTATTATAGCTGCCCTTGAGATAGGACAACGCAGGAGGTTAAGTGAGCGAATCGAAGATCCAATGATTAACTCAAGTAGTGATGTATTCGAAATTATGAACCCTGTGATAGGTGATTTAGAACACGAAGAGTTTTGGGTACTTTATCTCAATAATTCGAATAAGGTTAGGTCTAAATTTCCATTGAGTAAAGGCGGGATAACAGGTACAGTCGTAGATGTACGACTTTTATTTCAGACAGCATTAGAACAGAAAGCTGTGGGAATTATCTTAGTACATAATCATCCTAGTGGTAAGGTGAAACCTAGTGATGCAGATATTCAAATTACCAAGAAGATAAAGGAAGGCGGGAAGATTATGGATATCCACCTCTTAGATCACTTGATCGTTACAGAATATAGTTACTACAGTTTTGCCGATGAAGGAATTTTATAAGTACTTTTGCTATTCAAATAAAAGATTATAAAAATGGGAGTAAAAAGCTTAACTAGTAAGACAGATATCTTCTTTGATCTAGATCATACCCTTTGGGACTTTGAGAGGAACTCTGCTTTAGCTTTTAATGATGTTATTGAGGAGTTGAAATTACCGTTTAGCACAGAGTCATTCTTAAGCCACTATGTTGCGATTAATAATATGTATTGGGATAAATACAGTTTAAACCAAGTTACAAAAGAAGAACTACGTATTGGTAGAATTAGAGATACATTTGCTAAGTTAGGATATCAGTCTACGACAGAAGAAATGTTAAAGATGGGAGATGATTATTTAAAAGCAATGCCTAATCACAATTACCTTTTTGATGGTGCAATAGAAGTATTAGATTATCTGCAAGATAAGTATAAGCTTCATATCATCACTAATGGATTTGATGAAGTGCAGACTAAGAAGCTAGATCGTTCAGGTATCTCGGGATATTTTAAGACAGTGACTAATTCTGAAATGGCAGGAGTGAGTAAACCTAATCCAGAGATATTTAACTATGCTTTAGATAAGGCAAAGGTAAAAGTAGGAGAATCTGTAATGATAGGAGATAATTTCCTAGCAGATATAGAAGGTGCATTAGGAGTGGGAATGGATGCTATCTATTACAGTCAATCAAAAGATAAGGTGACACCACAGATTTATCACGTACAGAAACTAATAGAAATAAAAGACCTGCTGTAGCAGGTCTTTTTGATTTATGTCGGACGATATTAATAGTTATATTTAAACTGCCATCTGTTGCGAAGAAATTCTCGAGTACCATTCTCTCTACTATTGGTGCCAGGTTCATAGAGAACCGTACCTTGTATTTCATCAGGTAGAAACTCTTGTTCTACGAAGTTGTTTGCATAGTCATGAGAGTATAGGTATTCTTGACCATAGCCTAGTTCTTTCATTAGTTTAGTTGGTGCATTTCTAAGGTGAATAGGCACAGGTAGATCACCTGTTTGCTTCACTAATTGCTGGGCTTGACCTATAGCTAAATAGGTAGAGTTGCTCTTAGGAGAAGTAGCTAAATAAATGGCACATTGGCTAAGCAGTATTCTACTTTCAGGATATCCAATAAAAGATACTGCCTGAAACGTGTTGTTTGCCATAATTAAAGCAGTTGGATTAGCATTGCCGATATCCTCTGATGCTGAGATAAGTAATCTACGAGCGATAAACTTCACATCTTCACCTCCTTCTATCATTCTAGCTAACCAATAGACTGCTCCATTAGGATCACTCCCTCTGATAGACTTAATAAAAGCAGAGACAATATCATAGTGTTGCTCACCAGTCTTGTCATAAAGTACAGTATTCTTCTGAACGATCTGCATTACCTTGTCATTAGTGATGACTATTTCATCCTCATTGGTAGAGTTAACGATAAGCTCAAAAGTATTCAAGAGTTTACGTCCATCGCCTCCAGACATTCTAAATAGTGCTTCTGTCTCAGATAATGTGATTTTCTTCTTTTTTAAGATCATATCTTTACTGATCGCAAGATCTAGTAATAGCTGTAAATCATCTTTAGTAAAAGCATTTAATGTATAGACTTGACATCTTGATAACAGCGCAGGTATAACCTCGAAGCTTGGGTTTTCTGTAGTAGCGCCTATAAGAGTTACCCATCCTCGTTCAACAGCAGCGAGAAGAGAATCTTGTTGAGATTTGCTAAAGCGATGTATCTCATCAATGAATAAGATAGGGTTTCTCGGAGTGAATAATCCACCACTAGACTTTGCTTTCTCTATGACTTCACGGATATCTTTTACACCAGAGTTAATTGCACTAAGTGTATAGAATGGACGCTCACTTTCCTTAGCGATAATCTCTGCCAAGGTAGTTTTACCTGTACCAGGAGGTCCCCAAAAAATTAAAGAAGGGATAAACCCTATTTTAAGTTGATTGGTTAATATTCCGTTCTCTCCCACTAGGTGATCTTGACTTACATAATCACTTAATGTTTGAGGGCGTACGCGTTCTGCTAAAGGTGCTTCCATGATGGTAATTAAATGTCTTCTGACAAAAATACAATCTCTTTTTCACAATACGATGTTTTTCTACTTCTTCTATCTAATAAGGCGGATGGTATTAGAATAAGGATATGCTAAAATGGTGTGAATGGAAAAGCAATCAACAGCAAAATACAGTATATTTATAGTAGTAAAGGAATTTAATTATGAGTAAAGAAAAATTACCTCCTTTATCTATTAACCTACTATTACTTCCTATATTCTTTATTGTATTGATATGGGGAGTATATTGGGTAGATTGGAATAACTTTTATGAACTACATGAGTATGGAGTAAGACCTAGAACAATAGAAGGATTGAAAGGGATTATCTTTAGTCCTTTTATACATGGAGGACTAAAGCATTTGTATAACAATTCGGTTGCTTTGTTCGTCTTGCTATTGATGTTGCAATATTTCTATAAGAAACAAGCATTAGTAGTTTTAGCCTTTGGAATACTATTATCAGGACTAGGAACTTGGATTATAGGTAGAGATAGTTATCATATAGGGGCAAGTGGATTAGTATATGTTTTAGTAAGCTTTATGTTCTTTAAGGGAGTGCAGACACGATATTACAGACTAATGGCTTTATCTCTACTAATAGTTATCTTATATGGAAGTACGATTTGGTATATGTTTCCTAATGTAGAAGAGGGGATTTCATGGGAAGGTCACCTAAGTGGATTTATTACTGGATTATTGCTGAGTTTTATAGTAGCATCTCCTGATCACATTGAGAAAGAATATAAGTATGAGTGGCAAGACCCGAACTTTGATCAACAGTCAGATCCTTTTATGAGGTGCTTCGATGAGAATGGCAACTTTATTATTATTCCAAAAGTTGTAATAGATAAAGATCCTTACAGAAAGACACTACCTGTTATAGTGAGGATAGAGTATAAACTATAAAAGCACCTTAGAAGGTGCTTTTATAGTTTTTGATTGTAAATTCAATTGCCGTTTCCAATACTTCTCCCATCGTATTACAATATTTAAAGTCTTTGTCATGTACATACTCATATAAGTCAGTTTTGAGTTGATCTACATGCTCTTCAGGAGCAATGGTGTCATGCTTCATAACATTAAGGAGGTCATCTAGACGTTCTTTGTTACTTAGCACTCTTCTCACTAATACAGAGCGTATCTCTTTTCTGTATTGTTCTATCGATGTATCTTTAAACTTCTCTAAGACAAGTTGAACGATAATACTATTCTCTTTAAAGAACTGTGGTAGGTAAAACTTTAAGTTGCCTTCATAACACTGCTGATCAAAGTCAATAGGGCGTATGCGATATACTACATGGTCAAAATCATGTGTGGGAATAATCACATAGTTATAAGAGCGCATATCACCTAAAAGTCCGATTAGACAACGCTCATTGAACTTGACATATTCTTTTGCTATTTGGGACTTCTCTAATTCACTGCATAGAGCTAGGTGTTCTTTTATAAAGACATCACCAGGGATTCCCATGATATGCTCTTCTATTAATGTATCCTTGTGTACAATGTAGTTCATCGTATATGGAGATAACATTTCTTCTAATTCTAAGCCGTAGATACGAGACGCATCGGCTTTTTTAATATAGAAGTTAGTATAGATATCATTTAGCTTATTTCTTACCTTAACACGGAATGGTTGTGAGTTGCCAAAAGAACAAAAATCGATAGAGTCAACTGTCAAGTGCTGTAAGGTATCCACATCTCCATCAGAGTGGAGTAATGTATATATCTTAGTTAGACTTGCTTCAATCTCTGTATATTCGTGTTCGGGATAGTAAACTCTTAACCACAGTGTATCATTGCCATATTTATCTTCGACACTAATGCAACCACTGAACCTTAGCAAATCTTCATATAATATACTCGTCTTTGTTACGCGTTTATATTTATCAAGGTAACTTGCTAGTTCCACCGAAACAGGATAGCTCGGTTTTTTTTGTTGTCTTTTAGTGTCTTTTTCCATGATAATTATCTTCGTTGACGGATAGCTTCATATAAGAAAGCTCCACAAGCAACAGATACGTTTAGAGAGTCAATCACACTAAACATAGGTAACTTAGCTTTCTCATCGATGATCTTTAATACTGATGGATTAATCCCCTTATCTTCACTACCCATAATGATAGCTAAAGGTACATTAAGCTCTACGTCATATATTTCTTTTTCTGCTTTCTCTGTAGCACCTAGAGTGATTACACCAGATCCTTGAAGATAGAATACAGCATCTTTAATATGATCTACTTTACAGATAGGAATATTAAATACAGCACCAGCTGAAGTTTTAACTGTATCTCCATTTACAGGAGCTGCACCATTCTTAGAAACAATGATACCATCAGCACCACAGCATACAGCAGTACGTATGATAGCTCCGAAGTTACGCGCATCCGATATCTGATCAAGAATAACGAATAGAGGTTTCTCTTTAGCTTCTAATACACCTTCTACTAATGTCTCTAAAGAAACAAAAGAGATAGGAGAGATGTTAGCCACAGCACCTTGGTGGTTCTTGTTTGTAAGTTTATTAAGCTTTTCGATAGGCACGTACGAAAAGTTAATGTTGTTCTTCTTTAAGCTTTTTAATAAAGAATTCATTAAGTCTCCAGAAGCATCTTTCTGAATGAATACTTTATCAATATCTTTTCCTGCTTCTACGGCTTCGATTATCGCGCGAATACCAAATATTTGATTGTCCTGTTCCATTGGGCAAAGTTAGTTATAATATATTTCTAAAAAACGCGCAAAGATAGATTAATGTAATACAGGGTGTTTAAAATTATTGTGTATATTTTGTTAATGCCTTTTTTGACTGAACCTAAGGCGTTTTTTTAAAAGTTGATTATTCTATTTGATAAGTAAAAGGATTTTGAGAGTCTAGGTAAAGGCTATAATAATAGAACAGTTTTAACCCGGATTAAGCATTTTTGTTTAGAACGTCTATTTGGTTTAAGATTTCAGCAAAGGAAGGTGTATGTGTAAATGAGTTCGCTGATTAAATGTGATCATGAATTTCCTATGAATAAAAGGATTCTTCGATAAAATGTTTTGGTAATAGCTTTAAAAACGTGATATTAGTAGAGGTAGGGCTGCTTTTTTGTAGAAGAAATAATGTTTAACTGTTTTTTAGAGTTATTATGGATTGACTTGTAGTTATTTAAATGTACTGAATTGATAAAGAAACGTAGATATAATTGTTGATAACTTTTTTGAAATAGTTGAAAAGGAAAGAAAAAGTTATTGTGAGTAGTAATTTGGATTAAAAAAATTAATTATGTTGAAAATTAATG
>JBOFGJ010000916.1:0-2504 GCA_051649065.1 Flavobacterium sp.
AATGTTTTAGTGTAGATAAAAAGAAAGAAGATAATATGAATACAGATATTCTATATACAATGCCTGAAGAGAGTGAACAACATGAAGGTACTTGGTTACAATGGCCTCATCATTATCAGTATGGCGTTAAGTATAGAAATAGTCTTGATACTACTTGGGTTGCGATGGCTAAGGCTTTAGTGACAAGCGAGAATGTGCATATTATAGCATATAATGAAAAAGAGAAGACAAGGATTATTAATTTGCTAAATGATGCTGAGGTTCCATTGGCTAATATAGACTTCTACCTTTATCCGACAGACGATGTGTGGGCAAGAGATAATGGACCTATTTATGTAAAAGATAAGAAAGGAAACTTAGTTATACAAGATTGGGGATTTAATGGATGGGGAGAAAAAACAGATGAGGTATCAGGTCTGCCTATAGGGTATTCTAAGTGTAATGTTATCCCAGAGAAAATAGGCAGAGCACAGAATAGAGAAGTGGTAGATATTAATAAGTTGATGGTTAATGAAGGGGGAAGTGTGGAAATAGATGGCAACGGAACTCTAATGGCTTGTAAAAGCTCTATCCTTAATGACAATAGGAACCCTGGAATGTCGCTTGAA
The DNA here is from genome assembly GCA_051649065.1 of Flavobacterium sp. Lineage (GTDB taxonomy): Bacteria > Bacteroidota > Bacteroidia > Flavobacteriales > Flavobacteriaceae > Flavobacterium. The sequence continues at coordinate 609 of JBOFGJ010000916.1, forward strand.
GAAGTAGAAAGTATCTTTACAAAGTATTTAGGGGTAACACATTTTATATGGCTAGAGGGACAGCCTGGGTTAGAGCTTACTGATCAACATATAGATGGATTTGCTCGTTTTGGCAATAAGCATACTATCGTTACCATGAATGAAGAGGATCTATTAGAGTTTGATGTACAGCCTAAGGATATTGATAAGCTATATGCTGCTAAAAATAAGAAAGGAGAGACTTATGATTTTGTAGAAGTTCCCTTGACAAAACACAATGTAGAAAAGACTGATGGGACTAACTTAGGATACAAAGGTTCTTATGTGAACTATTATATCGCTAATACTAAAGTATTAGTGCCTAACTACAATGACCCTAATGATGTAGTGGCAAATAAGATTATTCAATCTCTATACCCTGATAGAACAGTAGTTGGTATAGATGTGAGAAACCTCTATGAAAATGGAGGAATGATACACTGCGTCACACAACAACAACCTAAATAACGGAAGTATCTGTGGTTATAATAAATGGTGAGAAAATTATCGTAAATATTTGATTTATTCTGTATTACAGCTATTTCGCTAAAATCCAAAAGATGTAATTAATTGAAGTTATTGTTGAAGTAAATAAATCTAAAGGAGAAGTGTTTTTTGAGAGGTAACAGGTAAATTAACTAATCAAAACGATTTAATGTTGTGAAGCACTCTATAGGTAGACTGTTTAACCGTAATAATCTTGCGAAGCGGTATAATGGCCTTAATGGATAAACGAGTATCAATAGATGCAAATTCTAAAGAACTAAACAGTGTTTGACCGTAGGGAGTTTGTTTAGTTCTAAGAATTTGTGTCGTAATTGATCGTTTAGGAATTACAGCCTTGACTTTTTTTGTTACTTTTTGGTGTCAAGACAAAAAAGTAAAAGATAAAAAGAAATAGGTTTAAGACTTGTCTTACAATATTATAGAAAAATTACTCTCCTCTATACCCATCCATAATAGAACGGAATAACTCTCCATTAGAAGGGGGAGTAAGGATAATAGCATTTACTTTGGCTTGGGCTATTTTTCTTAAAGACTCGTTTGTTTTACCTCCTGTAGAGATTACTGCTACATTGGGATAGTTTGTTTTGATGTGTTCTACTATCTTTAAGGTCTCTGTGCCTCCTGTCACGTTAAAACAAGATACTCCAGCCTCAATACGTGCTTTAAAATCAAAGTTGATAGTGGATACACTAGAGATAATCGGAATGCTGATATGTTTGCTCACTTCTGCAATATCTTCATTTTTAAAAGGCTGATTAACGATAACAGCCGCCGCTCCTAAAGCTTCAGCTTTCTTGGCCATAGTGATAGCGAAGTCTCCCTGTGTAATACCTCCTCCGATACCACAGATAACAGGTTTGTTAGAAAACTCTATCAAGGTCTTGATAATCTTCTGTGAGGGTGCAAACGGGTATACTGCTAGTATAGCATCCGAATCATTGTTCTCGATTAATGCTATATCTGTAGAGAATAAGATTGATTTGACTTTTTGATTGTTTAATACAAGTCCTTTACACGAATCTATTAGGTGTAGAGGAGTAGGTAGTTTAACATGAGGACATGGTCTTTTCTTCCAAAACTTAAGAATATCAAGCCAGGTTCTATGTTGTCTATTACTTACCCATATTGAATTTATATCTTTAACTATACTCATAGTTATTTGTTTTAGTATTAGTAGACCAAAGGTTTGTTTTTTTGACTTAAAGAAGGCTCGAACTGTAACTAAAACTCGGATATGTGTAATCAACTCAGATTTTTTTGTAAAGAAGAAGTCATCCTATATAAGGTGGTATTTCTAAAAACTGGACCATATAATACCTATCTATTCACTCTACTTTTGTCTTACTAAAAAGGGATAACCTTTAAAGTACT
>JBOFGJ010000917.1:0-7564 GCA_051649065.1 Flavobacterium sp.
TATGGAGTGATTAAAGCTGTTTTCCCTATTTTGATTATTATTCTGATGGCTATTTACAGCTATAATGTACAGGTAGAATCTCAAAAGATAGAGACCATTAAACAACAGTTTTCAGCCATCTCAAAAGACAAGTCTATCCAAGTGTTATTATTAACGTGGGGATTCGGAGGATTATTAGAAGGAATGGCAGGTTTCGGTACAGCAGTAGCTATTCCGGCAGCTATTTTGATTAGCTTAGGATTTAAGCCTATGTTTTCTGCTATTGTCAGTTTGATAGCCAATAGTGTACCAACAGCTTTCGGGGCAGTAGGAATACCTGTAATTGTATTGGCTAGAGAGGTAGAGATGGTGGATCAAATCACAACGATCAGTGCTAATATCGTATGGCAGTTGGCTACACTGATGTTCTTAGTTCCTTTCTTGATTGTTACCCTAGCTGATAAATCACTGAAGTCCGTTCCGAAGAACATCATTCTAAGTATATTAGTAGGAGCTGTAACTTTAGGAGTACAGTACTATGCTGCGGTGTATATTGGTGCAGAAACACCTGCGATATTAGGAAGTATAGCTTCAGTAATAGTGATTATATTGTTTGGTAAGATTACTGCAAGAAAAGAAGTTAGTGATATTAAGTTAAACTTTAGCTTTAAGGATATTTTTCAAGCTTGGAGTGTATATGGGTTGATCCTATTACTTGTTTTATTGACAAGTCCACTGTTTCCATTTGCAACATTTATGAAGGCTAATTGGACTGCGTTCCAGACCTCTTTTAATTTTGATATAGCGGGTGCTATACGCACCATAGGTATATATTGGTTAACAGATACAGGAGTACTAATCTTCATTAGTTCTATTGTAGGAGGGTTAATTCAAGGAGTGTCTTTTGGAGCATTGTTTAAGTTATTAGGCAAAACAACAGTTCAATTGAAGAAGACTGTTATCACTGTCTGTTGTTTGATTGCACTGTCTACCTTAATGGACTTCTCGGGAATGATTACGGTATTGGGATTAGGGCTAGCGACAGCTACAGGAGCCTTTTATCCATTCTTTGCGCCTGCTATTGGAGCATTGGGGACATTCCTAACGGGTAGTGATACTTCGTCTAATATCTTGTTTGGTAAATTACAGGCAACAGTGGCAGATAAAATAGGAGCTGATAAAGGATGGCTAGCTGCGGCTAATACAACAGGAGCAACAGGAGGTAAGATTATCTCACCACAGAGTATAGCAGTAGCTACTACAGCTTGTGGACAACAAGGTAAAGAAGGTATTATCCTTAAGAAAGCAGTAGGTTTTGCATTATTATATATCCTTATAGCAGGATTAATAGTGTATTTAGGAAGTTAAGAATTAAATAGATAGATATATGAGAGTTGGATTGTTTATCCCTTGTTATGTAAATGCGGTTTATCCAGAAGCGGCAGTAGCGAGTTATAAAATATTAACACACTTCGGGGTAGAAGTAGATTATCCTGTAGATCAGACTTGTTGTGGACAGCCGATGGCTAATGCGGGGTTTGAAGATAAAGCTTTGCCTTTAGCGAAGCAGTTTAATAACCTGTTTGAAGAGTTTGATTATATCGTAGCGCCGTCAGGTAGTTGCGCAGGATTTGTTAAGGATGCCTATCCGAGACTAATGGAGAAAGAAGGGTGTACAAGTAAGGTAAGTGGTAAAGTATATGACATCTGTGAGTTTCTTCACGATATTCTAAAGATAGATAAGTTGCCAGGTAAGTTTCCTCATAAAGTGAGTCTGCACAACAGTTGCCACGGACTTAGAGAGCTTAAATTAGGATCTGCAAGCGAACTGAATGTAAAACCGTATTCTAAAGTAAAGGACTTGCTGAGTTTAGTAGAAGGAGTAGAGATACTAGAACCTGCTAGGGTAGATGAGTGCTGTGGATTCGGTGGGATGTTCTCTATCGAAGAACCTGCTATCTCTATTAGAATGGGTAATGATAAGGTCAGCTGTCACGTAGCTACAGGTGCGGAGTATATCACAGGCCCTGATAGCTCGTGTCTAATGCACATGGGAGGTATCGTAGATAAGAATAAGACACCAATCAAATTGATTCACGTTGTCGAAATATTAGCATCAGGTTTATAGTTATGAGTAGTACTAAGCACGCACAGAATGCTGATGTATTTCAGCAGAATAAAGAGAGAGCAACTTGGCACGATAATGCTTTGTGGTTCGTAAGAGAGAAGAGAGATAAAATGGCTAAGGGACTTCCTGAATGGGAAGAACTACGCGCTATGGGTGAGAAGATAAAGCTACACAGTGTTAGTAATCTAGCGATGTATTTAGAACAATTTGCCGCTAATGCAGAAGCAAATGGTGTAATCGTTCATTGGGCTAAAGATGCTGAAGAACACAATGCTATCGCTGTTGAGATCCTACAGAAACACAATGCAAAGAAGGTAGTAAAGAGCAAATCAATGCTAACAGAGGAGTGTGATCTAAACCACTATCTAGAAACGAAGGGAATCGATGTGATAGAAAGTGATCTAGGTGAGCGTATCTTGCAACTGAATGGTACGGCACCTTCACATATAGTTCTTCCTGCTATCCATATGAAAAGGGAAGAGGTAGGAGAACTGTTCACTGAGAAGTTAAATACTGAAAAAGGGAATAGTGATCCGACTTATCTAACTCGTGCTGCTAGAGCATCGTTAAGAAATGACTTTTTAACTGCTGATGCAGCTATGACAGGTGTGAACTTCGGTATCGCTGCTACAGGAGAAATAGTAGTGTGTACTAATGAGGGAAATGCCGATATGGGAACTTCACTATCTAAGCTACACATCGCCTCAATGGGATTAGAGAAGTTGATTCCTGACTATGAGAGTTTAAGCGTATTCACTCGTTTACTAGCTCGATCAGCAACAGGTCAACCAAGTACTACCTATACATCACATTTTCGCAAGCCTGTAGAGGGCGGAGAGTTTCATATTATTTTAGTGGATAATGGTAGAAGTGATATTTTGAATAATGACGAGCATATCAAATCTCTTAACTGTATCCGATGTGGTGCGTGTATGAATACGTGTCCTGTGTATAGACGCAGTGGAGGATATTCATATACCTACTTTATCCCTGGGCCTATCGGTATTAATCTTGGGATGCTAAAAGAGCCTGAGAAGCACAGTGAGAACTTATCTGCGTGTTCGCTTTGTTATTCGTGTAACAACGTGTGTCCTGTGAAAATAGACTTGGCAGATCAAATATATAGATGGCGTCAAGACCTTGATTCTTTAGGTAAAGCAAACTCATCTAAAAAGCTTATATCTAGCGGTATGCAATTTTTGTTTACGCATCCTGCTTTATTCAGAACGAGCTTAAAGTTTAGTTCGTTAGCGAAGTATGCTCCGCGTTCCCTAACCTTCGGATTAAAAGAATGGGAAGATGGACGTGACTTGCCAAACTTCGCAAAAGAGTCGTTCACTGAGATGTGGAAAAAAGGAAAGGTGCAAAAGAAATAAGGTGTATTATGAGCAGTAAAGAACAAATATTAAACAATATAAAGCGCAATACTAAGCAGGTCTATGACAAGCCTAAGATGGAGTTGTCAGCGATAAGCTATGAAGATAAACTAACACAGTTCGCGGAGATTTCGAAAGCGGTAGGAGGTGATGCTGTAATATTAAAAGAAGGAGAGGATATTAATCAAGTGATTCAATCTTTATATCCAGAGGCTAATGTGATTGCATCAGAGATAACTGATATTACATTAGCAACACTTCATCCAGATCAGGTAGCTAGTCCAAAAGATCTCAATGATGTGGACTTAGCTATTATAGAAGGTGCTTTCGGTGTATGCGAGAATGGGTGTATATGGATCCCTCAACAAATAAAGTACAAGGCACTGTACTTCATAACTCAATATTTAGTTATCGTCTTAGATCGCTCTAAATTGGTTAATAATATGCACGAAGCATATCAACAGATTACTCCAAGTGAAAAAGGCTTTGGGGTATTTATATCTGGTCCTTCTAAGACAGCTGATATAGAGCAGGCTTTAGTGGTAGGTGCACACGGTCCTAAGGGATTAACGGTAATACTAAAGTAAACTTGTATATATAGATAATAAACAAAAATAGAGAGGCTTGCCTCTCTATTTTTATATAATGTCATTACTACTCTATAATCTCGTTAAACCCAGATTAAGCATTAGCCAAATACTGCAAAGTATTTCTACTTTACAGTTCTTTCATTAGTTCTATGACCATACTATAGTATGTTGAAATCACCTAATTCAGATCTGTCTTGTATAATTGCTTTTCGTTTATCTGTTGTCTATCGCTGATTCTGGGTTAATGTGGCTATAAAATAATTTGTTGTCGTATTGTTTGATTTGTATAAGAGGGTGAGGGAGTAAACAAAAATAGCCACCCTATTAAGGTGGCTACTTGTTATAAGATAGATTAGTCTAAAATTTCGAACTCATTAGTTCCCTCTATACGAGCTAACTCGCTTCCTACAGGTAATTTTAAGTAAGGGATAATCGCTTTGTCATTATGTGCTACAGCATTAACGCTGTAGATATCTGTGTTCTCCGGATTATCTAAGTACTCTTCATCTTCTGTGTTACTTAAGAATCTCCATCCGCTATCTGTATCAGAGTTTGGCTCTTCGCGGTACATATAATCTACGTTTTCGCCTAAGACCATAATTTTAGCAGATACTAAACAGAACCCTATATCACCTACTAGGTTCTTGGTTGTCTCAGCAGGAATGTTGTTGTCTTGATTCATTGTCAATATGTTTATAACAAAAAGGCAATCTAGAAGATTGCCCTTTATGTATTTATTATCTAAGTTCTAGTAATACTACGTTTTCTACGTGGTGCGTCTGTGGGAACATATCCACTGGACGTACTTTAATCACCTTATACATATGATCCATAAGCGCTAAGTCACGTGCTTGAGTAGCTGAGTTACAGCTTACATACACGATGCGTTTAGCTCCTACTTTTAATAGCATCTCTACTACATCTTTATGCATACCATCACGAGGAGGGTCAGTAATAATCACGTCAGGGTGACCATGTGTAGCGATAAACTCATCGTTAAACACATTCTTCATATCACCTACGAAGAATTCGCAGTTAGTAATATTATTGCGTTCAGCGTTTAGTTTAGCATCTTCAATAGCCTCTGGTACTGCTTCTACACCTACTACTTTACCCGCTTTTTTAGAAACGAACTGTGCAATAGTACCTGTACCTGTGTACAAGTCATATACTAGCTCGCTACCAGTAAGACCAGCGTAATCTCTTGTTACTTTATATAATTCGTAAGCTTGCTCAGAGTTAGTTTGGTAGAATGATTTAGCATTGATACTAAATTTAAGACCTTCCATTTCTTCTAAGATATAATCACGACCTTTATAAAGTACTACATCTTGATCATAGATCGTATCATTTGCTTTTCCGTTTACCACATACTGTAATGAAGTGATATTAGGGAAACGCTCAGCTAAGAAGTCCATTAACAACTCGCGTTCTTCTTTGTTGTCATAGAAGAATTGGATCATCACCATTACTTCCCCTGTAGAGGCAGTTCTGATCATTAATGTACGCAATAGACCTTCTTGATCACGAGGATTAAAGAAAGATAGGTTATTCTCATTAGCAAATCTTCTGATTTCGTTTCTGATATCGTTAGAAGGATCTTGCTGTAAGTGACATTTTTGGATGTCTAAGATTTTGTCCCACATTTTAGGAATGTGAAATCCTAGTGCATTCTCTTTACCCATTTCTACTCCGCTAGCTACTTCTTCTGGTGTTAACCAGCGAGCATTAGAGAAAGAAAACTCCATCTTGTTTCTATAGAATAAAGTTTCTTTAGAACCTAAGATAGGTTCAAAATCAGGCAATTCGATTTTACCTATGCGTTTTAAGTTGTTAAAAACCTCTTGGTTCTTATAGAACAACTGTTGCGTATAGCTCATATTTTGCCATTTACATCCACCACAAGCTCCGAAGTGTTCACATACTGGCTCTATTCTTTGTTCAGAATACTTGTGGAAGTTTACTGCTTTACCTTCATAGTACGCTTTGCGTTTTTTGAATGTTTGCACGTCTACCACATCTCCCGGAACTACGTTAGGAATAAAGATAACTTTCCCATCTGGAGCTTTAGCTACCGAAACGCCTTTTGCACCTGCATCAAGGACTTCTACGTTTTCGAATACGATTCTTTCTGTTTTTTTTCTACTCATGCCGCAAAATTAAGTTTATTTTCATTTGATTACTCCTGTTAAAGCTTATTCATAATGAGTTTATATAATTATGTAATATCCTGTTTGTTAGTTTTTTATATGATGATGAGTCGTGTGACTGTTGTTGTACTGATTTAATTTGGCAGGAGTACGAGGATTTTAAGTTCTCTAACAAGAAATCGGGCAAAAGTAGTAAGGTAGGTAGGGGTATAAAGATACAGAAAAAGAGATTTGTTAAATTAGAGATGTATTATTCATAAAGATGTAAAACTGATTGATAATTTATCTATTTTAGATTAATCAATCAAATTTATATGAGATCAATCAAATTCTTTTTACTAGCTTTTATCTTATTTTCAATTGGAGGGTATGCTCAGACAGTGCGTCTTCCATATAATGATGACTCAGGGTGGATGCTCGTTGATTTAAAAGTGAATAATAAACAGATGACTTTCTTATTTGATACTGGATGGGATGGATTGTCTATTCGCAGTAGCTTGTTAAAAGAGTTTTATATGGGTGAAGCTATTTCGGCTGTGGATGCAAATAATGTCGTACAAGCAGTTCCGACGATCTATGTCGATAGTCTGAAGGTGGGTAACTATACGTTTCGCCATCTACCGTTTACTGACTTTGAGTCTTTCCCTATGATTAATGATCCTATTTTTAACTGCTATAAGATAGATGGAATACTAGGTAATGTGATTTATAAAGATAAAGTATTAGAGATAGACCCAATCAAGAAAGAAATAATCATACAGGACTTCTCACCAGAATTAGTTGATACGTTATTAAAAGATAACTTTACACCTGTGCAGAGTTATCCGTTAGAGATGGATACTAGGATAGTGGTGCCAGTAGAAGTAGGACACGGAGCGATGCGTCCGTTTTTATTAGATACGGGTGATAATGGATATCTTACAGTGACTGCAGATCGAGGATTGTTAGCGTACTTGTCAGGGTTAAAGTTTAATACCTATATCAGTGTAGGGAGCATAGGAGCCTTCGGAATGAATGAGTCTATTAATAAAACATTGATAACCCAAGAAGGGAGAATAAAGATTGGTAAAATGGCGCTAGAGAATGAAGAATTGACGTTTAGTGCGAGTGATAATACCTATCAGATGGGAGTAGAGTTTATAAAGCAGTTTCACATGTATTACTTGCCTTCTTTTAAGCTGTTGTATTTAAAGAAAGTACAGAATAACCCTATCGTGTCTACTTTAGAGAAAGTAGGGTATGGTATAGCGTATATTGAAGGAAAGTATATGGTAGCTGCTATCCATGAGAAAGAAAAGACTGTTAAGCTAGGGGATGTTGTCTTGTCTATAGATGGTATTC
>JBOFGJ010000918.1:0-2438 GCA_051649065.1 Flavobacterium sp.
AAACGCCAGATGCGCCTGTATTTGCTAGAAAACAATTAGAAGAATTAGGGCCAATCTCTAAACCTGAATACATTACTATGGGAGTATTTAGTATTCTATTATTCTTATGGGCAGGTGTACCTGCTATGTTATTCGGAGAAGAGTTCGCAGTACAACCTACAGCGGCAGCCTTCTTAGGTTTGGCTATCTTGATTATAACAGGAGTACTTACTTGGGATGATATCCTTAAGAATACAGGAGCATGGGATACTATCGTATGGTTTGCAGCCCTTGTGATGATGGCAGGCTTCTTAGGGAAGTTAGGACTGGTATCGTGGCTTGCTACTACAGTGGGTACTGGTATTGGTGGACTAGGCTTATCATGGATACCAGCTACATTATTACTTCTATTAGTATATGTATATTCACACTATTTCTTTGCGAGTACTACTGCTCACATTACAGCGATGTTTGCAGCCTTCTTTGCAGCAGGTATTGCCTTAGGAGCTCCTGAGATGTTATGGGCATTAGTATTAGGGTTCTCATCATCTATTATGATGTCTCTTACTCATTATGGTACAGGTACAGCACCTATTATCTTTGGGTCAGGATATACGACATTAGGAGAGTGGTGGAAAGTAGGTTTTGTCACTAGTGTGGTTAACTTGATAATCTTTATTCTAGTAGGAGGTATCTGGTGGAAGATACTTGAGTTGTGGTAAGGTAATACTTTAATTATAATAGTAAAGGGTTGTGTATCATGATATACAACCCTTTTTAAATTTTTTGAAATGCTATTATTACAATTTTAAATACTTCTTCTTTTATTTTACTTTTTTGCTTGATCAAAAAAGTAAAGCAAAAAAATCAAGGCTGTAATTCCTAAACGGTCAATTACGATACAAATTCTTAGAACTAAACAAAGTCATTGCGCCATCTGGCTCCTTCGTTAAAAATATCCACAGGATATTTTCTATACACTCGGCCCTACTCAAACACTGTTTAGTTCTTTAGAATTTGCATCTATTGACACTCGTTTATACATTAAGGCCATTGTAGTGCTTCGCAAGACTATTTTGGTTGAGTAGTCCACTTATAGAACGCTTCACAAGGTTATTAAAACGTAAAAAGCCAGTCGATATCGACTAGCTTTTTGGTATAAAGAAATGAAGTATAATGAGTACAAACTTCCGTTGTTGTTCCAAATTCTATAACAGATGAACTTGGGTTAAAACTTATAATTAAATGACAAAGTAGCGATACGGCTATCTAAGTCATACTTCTTGTGAATACTTGAGTTAAAGTTATCACCAGTTACATTGTAGTTTACAGTGTTTAATACATCTGTTACAGCAAGTTTAATAGTCGCTTTATCTTCTAATAACGCCTTAGATACCCCTATAGTTAGGTCAAAGTATCCATCTCGTTTATATAATCCTAAGTTAGACTTAGAGAAGTATTGTGCATTGACATCTGCTTTTAATCCCTTGATGATCGTAAAGTTGTTTTGAGAGTTAAACGTAAAGGCTACTTGTGAGCTGTTAATCTCTGTACCTTGATAGTTTCCTTCATACTTATTGTTAAACAAATTGAACATATTACTCATACTCCACCACTCAAAAGGACTTACTGTACCTGTAACATTAGCTCCATAGTGATAAGACTTGTTTAAGTTGTCTTGTGTACTGACTAAGATACCAGTATCTTGTTGATAGTTATATACATTGGTCATTACATCGTTGGTTAGACTGAAGTACACATTGGCGATAAGGTATTTACTCCAAGTATATCCCACTTCAGAAGCATGGGTAATCTCAGGTTTTAACTTAGGGTTTCCTTGCCAGTAGTTAAACGGATCATCATAAAAACGGAAAGGATTTAGATCAAAGTGACTAGGTCTGTTAATACGCTTACTATACGATGCGTAGAATCCATGTGCATTATCTGTTTCGTACTTGATAGACGCACTAGGGAAGAACTTCGTATAATCATTTTTACTGTATTCCTTTGTTGTTTTCTGGTCTATTTCAGTCTGTGTGTATTCAGATCTCAGTCCTACTTGGAAACTCCAGTGTTCTAAACTTAACTTATAGTTCGCATAAGCAGCGTGTATCTGCTCATTGTACTTATAGTGGTTAGTAGAAGCAGGATCAACAGTCCATATATTATTATTCTCAAACTCATATACAGAGGGATTGTCATTAGATTTGACAATTGATTTCCAACCTGTCTCTAAAGCGTGTTTTTCGTCTATTGGCAAAGTAAAATCAACCTTTCCATTGAACACTTTAAAGTTAGAAGGAATGTACCCACGTCTGTTGTAGAAATTAGCTGTTGAATTATTTAAAACTACATCAGAGAGCTGTAGTTGTCTTGATCTGAATTTAGATGTTTCGTATTCTAGGTCAACATCTACTTTCCTTCCTTTTTCGTTAAATAAGTGACTTCCCGTAAGGTTA
>JBOFGJ010000919.1:0-2955 GCA_051649065.1 Flavobacterium sp.
AATCCTAATCCTTTTTCTTCATAGTAGTAAATAATAGGTAATACAATTAAAGTTAGTATTGTAGCAGATATTAGCCCTCCGATTACGACTGTCGCTAATGGTTTTTGAACTTCAGCACCAGCGCTTGTACTTAATGCCATTGGTAAAAATCCTAAAGAAGCAACCATAGCTGTTAATAAGACAGGACGCAAACGTATTTTAGTCCCTTCTATAATTCTTTCATATAAATCCATGCCTTCTTTTTTTAATTCATTAAATTGACCTATAAGTACAATTCCATTTAGTACAGCCACTCCAAACAGAGCTATAAATCCTACCCCTGCAGAAATACTAAAAGGCATGCCTCTTAACCATAATGCCGCAACCCCACCTATTGCAGATAAAGGAATAGCAGTAAATATCATTAGTGATTGTTTTGTAGATTTAAACGTAAAATATAACAATACAAATATCAAAGCTAATGCTACTGGTACTGCCACCATTAATCTATTAGTAGCATCTACTAAGTTTTCAAATTGTCCTCCGTAAGTAATAAAATAACCATCTGGCATATTAAGTTTCTTGTTTAATATTGCTTGTATATCAGTTACTACACTTTTCACGTCTCGCTCACGAACATTAAAGCCAAGTACAATGCGCCTTTTACCATCTTCTCTACTAATTTGTTGAGGACCATCTTCGTAATCAATATTTGCAATTTGACCTAAAGGTATTTGTAAACCATTAGGCAAAGGAATAAATACATTTTTTATATCTTCTATATCCTGTCTATCTCCTTGATTTAATCGAATTACTAAGTCAAATCTTTTTTCTCCTTCATAGACAGAACCTGCTTTTTCTCCAGCAAAGCCTGCCCTTACTATTTGACTGATATCAGATATCTTTAAACCATATAAAGCAAGTTTATCTTGGTCATACTTTATAGATATTTGAGGTAATCCCGTTACTCTTTCAAGCTTTGTACTTGCTACTCCTGGCACTTTTGTTATAAGTCCATTAATTTCATCTCCTATACTTGCCAAACGATCTAAATCATCCCCAAAAACCTTTATAGCAACATCACTTCTAACCCCAGTCATTAATTCATTAAAACGCATTTGTATAGGTTGAGAGAATTCAGTTCCAATTCCAGGTATTTCCTCTAAAGCTTCTTCCATTTTAGAGATTAGTTCTTCTTTTGTTTTAGCAGAAGTCCACTCTTTTTTTTCTTTCAAGATAATGATCATATCTGCAGCTTCCATTGGCATAGGGTCAGTAGGAATCTCTGCACTACCAATTTTTGAAATAATCATTTTTACTTCAGGGAAGCGTTCTTTTAATATTTGTTCTGCTCTTGTTGTTGTTTCTATTTGTTGTGATAATGAACTACCAGAAGAAATAATTAGATTAGTAGCTAAGTCACCTTCATCTAAGGTTGGAATAAATTCTCCTCCCATACGACCAAAGACAAAAATGGCAAAGGCAAATAATCCAAAAGCAATAAGCAATACAACTCTTTTAACTTTAAAAGCACCTTCCAAAAGCGGTTTATACCAACTGTATAATTTATCAATGATTTTATCACTAAAATTAGGTTTCTCTTTTCCTGCTTTTTTAGATAAAAAAAGAGCAGATGCCATAGGTACATAAGTAAGAGATAGGATAAAAGCTCCTAAAATAGCAAATGACACTGTCATGGCCATTGGACCAAACATTTTGCCTTCAATGCCTGTTAAGGCAAGAATAGGCAGGTACACAATTAGGATAATAATCTCCCCAAAAGAGGCACTTGTTCTTATTTTTGAAGAAGCAGAAAATACCTCGCTATTCATTTGATCTTGGGTCAGAACTCTATTTTTTCCTGCGTGAAGTCGATGAACAATGGCTTCAACTATAATAACAGCTCCGTCAACTATCAATCCAAAGTCAATAGCTCCTAAACTCATAAGATTACCACTTACTCCAAATATTTTCATCATAGAGATAGCAAACAACAACGCTAATGGAATTACTGATGCAACGATCAGTCCTGCTCTCCAATTCCCTAAAAGTAGAACTAAAACAAAAATAACGATTAAGGCTCCTTCGATTAGGTTAGTTTGAATTGTACTAACAGTCTTGTCAATTAGTTTTGTTCTATCAATAAATGGTTTGACTGTGACACCTTCAGGAAGGGTTTTTTCTATCTGAGCCATTTTTTGCTTAACAGCTTTGACTACTTCTTGTGTATTAGAGTTTTTTAGCATCATCACCATTCCACTAACATCTTCTCCTTGCCCATCTTTTGTTACAGCTCCATAGCGGATACCGCTACCAATGCGAACTTCAGCTACATCGCGAATAAGCACAGGAGTACCATTATTAGTTTTAACGACAATGCGTTCTATGTCCTCTATCTTTTTAACCATACCTACACTTCGAATAAAGTAAGCATATGGTTTTTTATCAATGTATGCTCCACCTGTGTTTTCGTTATTAGCTTCTAAAGCACTAAATATTTCAAGTATAGAGGTATCCATACTTTTAAGAAGTTCAGGTTTTACTGCTATTTCATATTGTTTTAACTGTCCTCCTAAAGTATTTACTTCAGCTACTCCTTTTACCCCCACAAGTTGCGGTTTGATAATCCAATCTTGTATGGTACGAAGATCCATACTATTGTACTTTTCTTCATAACCTTCTTTTGGATAAACTACATATTGATATATTTCACCTAATCCAGTACTTACTGGTGCTAAATCAGGTGTACCTACTCCATCAGGAATATTTTCTTGAGCAGTTTTTAACCTCTCAGAAATTTGAGCTCGTGCCCAGTATATATCAGTGTCTTCTGTAAATACTACAGTAATCACACTTAATCCAAATCTACTAATAGAACGAAGCTCCTTTATATTAGGAATTGGTTTTACAGCAAGTTCTATAGGATAGGTAATAAATTGTTCTACTTCTTGGGTAGCCAATGTAGGTGAAGTAGTG
>JBOFGJ010000920.1:0-1684 GCA_051649065.1 Flavobacterium sp.
GATCCTAATTCACCTTATTCAGCTTCTAAGGCAAGCTCAGATCATTTCGTACGTGCGTATGGAGAGACTTACGGTATGCCTTATGTAGTGAGTAACTGTTCTAATAATTATGGACCTAATCACTTCCCTGAGAAGTTAATTCCACTGTGTATTCACAATATTATCAATAAGAAACCACTGCCTATTTATGGGAATGGAAAATATACGCGTGATTGGTTATATGTTATTGATCATGCTAGAGCAATTGATGATGTATTCCACAAGGGTGGAAGTGGAGAGACATACAATATTGGAGGATTTAACGAATGGCAGAATATAGACCTAGTTAGAGAGTTGTGTAAACAAATGGATGCTGTCTTAGGTCGTTCAGAAGGTGAAAGTGAACAGTTAATTACGTTTGTAAAAGATAGGCCAGGACATGATTTGCGTTATGCTATCGATGCTACTAAGATTAATAAGGAATTAGGATGGTCACCATCTGTTACATTCCCAGAAGGATTAGCTAAGACTATTGAATGGTATATGAATAATCAAGATTGGCTAGATAATGTAACAAGTGGAGCATACGCTGATTATTATAATGAACAATATAAATAGGTTTATAGTTTATTGTTAGCGGTTTACAGAAATGTAGGAGGACGTTGATAGTTTTCGTTAGATGAAATGTAGAAACGCAATACTTTGCGTATACCCAAAAGCACAAAAAGAAGAAATGAAAGGAATAATATTAGCAGGTGGATCAGGAACTCGATTACACCCATTGACTTTAGCAGTAAGTAAGCAATTATTGCCAATATATGATAAACCGATGATTTATTATCCTTTATCTGTATTGATGTTAGCAGGGATTCGAGAAATATTAATTATATCTACACCACACGATTTACCTAACTTTAAGAAATTATTTGGTGATGGTAGTCAGTTTGGTATTCAACTGAGTTATGCAGAGCAACCAAGTCCTGATGGATTAGCACAAGCATTTATTATCGGAGAAGAGTTTATCGGAGATGATGATGTCTGCTTAGTATTAGGAGATAATATATTCTATGGTGCTGGATTGCAACAAATACTTTCTAAATCTGTAGAAACCGTAAAAAATGAACAAAAAGCTGTAGTATTTGGGTATTATGTAAACGATCCAGAGCGTTATGGTGTAGCAGAGTTTGATACAGAAGGAAATGTGTTAAGTATAGAAGAAAAACCTGTAATGCCTAAGTCAAATTATGCAGTTGTAGGGTTGTATTTTTACCCAAATTCTGTAGTAAAGATTGCTAAAGAAGTTAAACCATCACATCGAGGAGAATTAGAAATTACGTCAGTCAATCAAACTTATTTAGCAGAAGATCAATTGAAATTACAGACGATGAGTCGTGGTTTTGCGTGGTTGGATACAGGAACACATGAGTCGTTAACAGAAGCTACTGAATTTGTAAAAGCTGTAGAGAAGAGAACCTCTTTAAAAATTGCTTGTTTGGAAGAGATAGCTCTAACTTATCAATGGATATCAAAAGAACAAGTTGTTAAAAGTATAGAGGGACTTAAAGGCGATTATTACGATTATATTAAAAAAAGATTTATATAATGATTCCAGTTGTAAAACCTTTTCTACCTCCATTTGAAGAATATAAATTGTTGTTAGAAGGAATATGGGAACGTTGCTGGCTAACTAATATGGGGCCATTAG
>JBOFGJ010000921.1:0-1178 GCA_051649065.1 Flavobacterium sp.
ACCATACCAACAACTACCGCTATGACCATCCCCATGATGAGAGGATTAGACTCCGTAGAGAGTATGATAACTTGGCCAATCCATTGCATCAACTGATTCACACTTGGTCCTATTAACTGTGCTAAAGCAACTCCTACTAAGACAGTCACTATAGGGGTAACTACGATATCTATTCTTGTTTATCCAGCTACAGCTTTTCCTATTTCTACTGCGATAATAGTAGCGATAAAGACACCAAGTCGTCCTCCTAATTGATAAGCTGCTACACCTACTACTGCAGACGAGAACAACACTAACTGAGGAGCGCGTAAACTATAGGCAATAGCAAGGGCTATTACAGGACCTGTAGCTTGATTAGCAAAAGGCCAAACGACTTCTTTTAAAAATGGAATACTAAATTCTTCTCCTACTGTTTTAAGGATGGTTCCTACTAATAGAGTAGCAAATAAACCATACGCCATGGCTCCCATAGCATCAATAAAGTATCGCTTACTTGAGATTTGTATATCTTTTCTGAGAAGAAATTGTTTCATTAATTATGTTGATTAAATAGAAAATATTAGATCTGTTGTCGTTTATATCACGGTATGATTAAACGGAGGCTAATTTATTAATAATTTAAGGAGGAATGAATTACTGTTGTATAATTAGATGATGAGTGTTACATTTATAGAAAGTAAGGATATAGTTATACATCCATGAATTAAAATAGTATAGATAAGTAATTCATTATTATGCAAGATAAAACAGTATCAAAATCCCTTATTCTAGGTTTATCCCTATTGTTAGGTTGTTCGTTATTAGGTCTTTTTATTTTCAAAGGATTAAAGACATTTAGTGATAAAGACAGAGTGGTAACAGTAAAAGGATTGGCTGAAATGAATATGACAGCGAGTACTGCTACTATTGTCATTGATTTTTCATTATCAGGAGATGATTTACCACAAGTTATAAAGCAAACAGAAACTAAAAAGAGTCATATTATTGCTTATTTAGCTACTGTTGGTTATCCTAAAAATGAGATTAAGATAGCCAATGTGGATATCAGTGATCAAGAGAAATATTATGAGCAACGTTGGGAAGATGGAAAGCAAGTGTCTGTAAAAATAGACAGATATATTATTACCCAAAAGCTGACTATTGAAACCAAAGAGGTGAAAGATACAGAAGATAAAGTT
>JBOFGJ010000922.1:0-1260 GCA_051649065.1 Flavobacterium sp.
ATTTAAACTTAATCTAAAATACTGAATATGAGTGTTAAAATAAATTAAAATGATATGAAAGAGAATTTAATAAAGAATGAGGTAGTTATAGAAGGTTCAGCAAGACCATTCTTGTCTGACAGCACTTATATTACGAGTGATGCTGCATTGCCATTAGTGATTTTTTGTCACGGTTATAAAGGATTTAAAGACTGGGGAGCTTGGGATAAAGCCATGGATTATATTGCGGAGACTGGATGCTATGTTGTCAAGTTCAATTTTTCATTGAATGGAACTACATTAGAAGCTCCTACTGAATTTAATGACTTAGAAGCTTTCGGGCATAATACTTATACTCAGGAACAAAACGACTTAACCGCAGTTATTAATTACTACAAAGAGAAACCAGAAGTAGATAAATATAATATTTATCTAATAGGACATAGTAGAGGAGGTGGTACAGTAATCCTACAGGGATACTATAATGCTGATGTCAAAGGAGTAATTACTTGGGCAGGTGTATCAGATTATAGAAAGCGATTTCCTAAAGGAGAGCGCTTTGAAGAGTGGGAGAATAAAGGAGTATTCTATAGTGTAAATGGTAGAACACAACAACAAATGCCACATTACTTCACTTTTTGGGAAGATTATGCCATGAACGAAGATGTACTTAATGTACAGAAAGCGGCTCAGCATTTAAAGAAACCAACGCTTATTGTTCAAGGGACAGATGATCCTGCGGTACCTCTAAAAGAGGCTCAGTTATTACACCAGTGGATATCTAGTTCCTTATTAGATGTGGTAGATGGAGCAGATCACGTATTCGGGTCTAAGCATCCATATACAGATGATAACTTACCAGAGCATTTAGAGCATGTTGCACGAGTGACGAGCGAGTTTATACACTCAACTAAATAACAACTAAAAAGGGGCGTTTAAATCGATGATTTAAACGCCCCTTTTTTATATTGCCTATTGTACTAATCTAAATTGCTTTTCCCACTGTAATAGCATTTTCTAGATTCTAAAATTAATTGGAACTGAACTCCAAATAGGATAGAAGCTAAAACTAAGTGAGCAGCTTGTGATCCGAATGGGAAATGTACATAATACATCATAATTCCAGTAAATATCTCCAGAATAAGTAATACCATTACCCACTTCATTTTGTCAAAACCTAGATTCATACTTCTATTGATATAGAATAAATACATATTTAGGAACATCACTAAGAAAGAGAAACTTCTATGGATATAGAATTCTACTGTAGGATTGTTAAGC
>JBOFGJ010000923.1:0-3112 GCA_051649065.1 Flavobacterium sp.
AAGAATTCTTCTTTAGTAGAGAACTTATTTGGTGTAGAAGTAGGCTTTGTGTAAATAGGAGGAAATGGATTATTCTGATTAGAAGCATACGCATCCCCAAACTCTATCGCTAGCTGAAAATAGTAATACCCTCTCAATGCTAACGCTTGTCCAAGTAATTCCTCTTTATCTGTCTTCTCTATCTTTGTGCTCTCCTCAATACCTACTATAAAACTATTAACTTGATCTATAATCTTATAAGGCAATCTCCACGAAAACTTAGAACGTGTACCTGTACTTAGATAAACTAAATAGTCATAGTCTGCCCCAAACCATATTTGCTTTTGGATTAAATCTGCGCCTTTTACACTTCTAGCAAACAAGATACTGTGCAGCCCTGATGCCTCATCATTAATCAATGACATTCTCTGTAAACGAAGTATTCCTGATAGAAATGAATTGGCTCCCTCTTTACTTCCGAATACAATCTCCGGAGAGATGCTATCTTTCGGTTTTGGATCATCTAAGAAATCAGATGAACAACTTGCAACTATACTTATGAATAGCACAAGTACAATACTTTTTATAATTGTTTTTATCACTTGAATATGCTTTTAGAAATTAATATTTAACCCTACAGATACTGTTGCAGATAAGGGTACACGATAATTAGTCACACCATTGATCGCTTGTTCTGGATCAATACCTTTATGAGATTGGAACGTTAATAAGTTCTCTCCCTGAAGATACACTCTAGCTTGTTTCAGTTTAAACTTCCCTAACTTTTCGATAGGAAGTGTATATCCTAGTGTCAATGCTTTTAATCTTAGATAATCATTCTTATATAAAAATCTCGTAGATGTAGCTGCAAAATTGTTAGTTGAATTAATGATAACAGGTATATTAGTTATATCACCTGGCTTTTGCCAACGACTAGCTAAATCAGGAGAACTCTGGTATCCTGTAGACATTCCATTCATTAATCCAGCATAATCATTATCGTAGATATAACCACCTAAACTAAAATTGAAGAAAGCACTAAAATCAAAATTCTTGTACGATAAACTTGTATTAAATCCACCTATTAACTTTGGCAGTGCTGACTTGCTATAATAACGTGTTGCATCATCATACTCTTTAGTAGTCTCTCTACCGATTACATTTTTATCAGCATCTAGCACGTCTTTATACCACATACCGTACCCATCGTTAGGATCAACTCCTGCCCATTCTCTTAAATAAAAATCATATAATGACTGTCCCTTTGCCCATCTGTTTAATCCACTGATAAAGCTATCCTGTGTCAGTGAATTAATCTTGTTTCTATCAATAGAAAAGTTTAATGACGTATCCCATTTCCAATCTCCACTTCTAACATTATGTGAAGTCAAACTAACTTCTAGCCCATAATTCTCTATCGTACCTGCGTTAGATAATATTTCTAAATTACCAGTAGATGGAGCTTGAGGAATAGCAAATAACAAGTCAATAGAACGCTTCTTATAATAATCCACAGAACCTTCTATTCTATTGTTAAACAAGCTAAAGTCTAGACCTATGTTAAATGAGGCTGTCTTCTCCCAAGTTAAATAAGGATCTGTCAAACCTCCTAAGATTACACCTGGTTTGTCTAATTGATTATATCCTGTCTCAAATAAACGCAAGTAAGGGAAGTACTGATCTTGTAGTTTATTATTACCAAGCTCTCCATAAGACACTCTAAGTTTTAATAAATCAATGTACTGACTATCTGCTAAGAAATTCTCTGATGATACAATCCACGAACCTCCAACAGAATAGAAGTTCCCTTTTCTAACTGACTTGTCGAATCGAGTACTTGCATCACTTCTAAATGATCCTTCTATAAAGTACTTATTTAAATAGTCATAACTCAATCTACCTAAGTAACTCGTCAATCTATCTTCTACACTATACCCATTGATATTTTCTAACGAAGTACCACTACCTATCTCTGTATTACCAGGTAAATACCCTGTAGATGAAGCACTAAACAAATCTTTCTTAAAACTATATGCTTCGAATATTCCATCCGCTGCGAAATGATGATTACCGAACACCTTATCATAATGAAGTGTGTTAATAAAGTTTAGTGTCTCAGAAGTATCTTTAGCTCTACTCACTCTACCTTTCACACTAGATGCCTGACCATAAACAGAATTATTATACGCTTTTGAGTCGTAATCATACTTCTCATAAGATAAGTTCGTTCTAAAATATAACCCTTCTGCTAAATCCACCTTTGCAAAACCATTCCAACTTGTTGTAGCTCTTCTATTTACAGTACTGTTATTCTCTAATATACCAGCAGCATTCTCTCCACTCATAATCGGTCGTACGCTATTCACATCCTTACTAGAGGCATTACCATAATCATATATCGCACCACCTTGAGCGTCATAAACTACTTGCCCATTTAAATCTCTTTTATAAACAGGATAGACACTAGGCATCGAATATATCCAACTCATCGGGCTATATAAATTAGTTCCACTCTGTGTAGGATAGTTCTGATTTGAATTAGAATATGCTGTATTAGCCCCTACCTGTAACCAATCTGTCACTTGACTCTCTATATTTAGACGAACTGTTGTACGCTCAAAGTTAGAGCTCTTAATCATTCCATCTTGGTTTAAATAGTTCGCCGATAAGAAATAAGTTGTCTTGTCTCCTCCACCCCCTATATTGAAACTATATTCGTTTCGGAAGGCTTGATTGCGCTGCAATTCTTTTTTCCAGTCAGTCTCCCATAGTAACGGATTATTAACTGCCCATTTACCATTATAATCAATTGGTTGATCAGTACCAAAGGGATTGTATCCAAAATAACTTACTAATCCATCAGAGGCATTTCTACGTGCTGTTGCTTCATCTTGACCTAAGACATACTGATAATTATTCTTTCTACCTTCCCATAAGTACTCTGTATAACCTTGTGTATCTAACACTTTATGTGTCTTAACGGCATCAAATGCTACACCCGAACTCAACTTAATACTAATATCAGGAGCACTATTTCGCTTACCCATTTTAGTTTTAATCAGGATAACACCATTAGCACCTCTTGATCCATATAAGGCTGTAGATGATGCATCTTTTAATACATTAATTGCTT
>JBOFGJ010000924.1:0-3464 GCA_051649065.1 Flavobacterium sp.
TACCTTGTAGCTACTGGTTTTGATTCAGTAGTATACGAAGGATTTAATCCCAATACTAAGATATCCTTTTGCTCTTCATTAACACAATAACTATAACTGCGTTCATAAATAAATGAAGGCAATCGAATGTCATTCACACTCCATATATCAGCTAAAGCTTGTTGTATCTCCATAATCTATAAATCTTATTGAGTGAATTTAGACAGAAAAGCATAAACCTCCTCTATCTGGGTATTTCGGTCTGACCGTGCCACTCATTTCGGTCAAATGGTGCCACTTTGAAAAGTCTTACAATAATACAAAAAAAGTTACATCAAACTTTAAAAGTTTGTCTTTCTCATGGAATCACCGTTAAGTTCAATTCTATGAGAAGAGTTTACGATACGATCTAAAACTGCGTCGGCTATAGTGTTTTCTCCAATTAGAGGATACCATGCAGATACTGGTATTTGAGAAGATAAAATGATTGAGGCTCGATTATATCTTTGATCAACGATATCAAAGAGTACCTCTCTAATAAGATTATCAAAAGGTTGTAGTCCAAAATCATCAAGAATAAGTAAGTCACATTTGAGCACTCTCTTCATTTCCCTTTGATAAGCACCATCTATCTTGCTTGATTTAAGTAGGTTAAAAAGGTTAGCTGTATTAAAATACAGTACTTTGTATTCCATTAAACAAGCTTGATATCCTAGTGCTTGCGCTAAATAACTCTTACCAACACCACTGGCTCCAGTTATAATAATGTTCTGTTTTTTAAACATAAAATCTAATGTTGCTAATCGACTAAACATATTTTTATCTAAGTCCCTATGATGGGTGTAGTTGATATCAGCTATACTGGCATTTTGCCTAAAATTAGCTTGTTTGATTAGTCTTTCTACTTTTCTGTTTTGTCTGTTTTCATATTCATGATCGGTCAATAATGCTATATATTCATCTATCGTAAAGGATGTTGTAGTATTGTCCTTTAGGTGCCTGCTGTGCAGCGTAGCCATATCGTTTAATCGCATAGCTTTTAGTTTTTCGATCGTTTGATTGTTATCCATATAATTAATTATTAAAGTTTATTGATAAGAAGAAGCTCCTCTGATGTTATTATGTGAAGGGATGTGGGGAGTATTAGCATTGAGTTCTTGTATAGTTTCTTGATTCAAATCCATCTTGTTCTTAAGGATGTTTTTGATATGGTGATAGGTAGCTATATTCTCTTTTAAAGCAAGTTCACAAGCTTTGTCAAGTCTATGTGAACCGTAACCGCGATGTAGTTGTATAATCCCTAAAACTCGTTTATAACCTATCTCTGGATACTCAACATTATCCAGTGTTTTTTCAACACACTTAACCACATTCTCACCAAGTGTTTTAGCTTGCTTTTTAAAGTATTCTGGGCTCCAACTCGAGTAAAACTGATGTGTACTAGATAAGTGTTCTTTCTCAGTGGTATATACTCCTTTTGCAAAACTTCTTTTATGTGATGCTATACGCAAATGATTGTAATAGACCTCTACGGTAGTGTTGGTATAATGAATAGTGGTTTGATTTCCGATATAGCGATAAGGGACACTGTAGTAGCTCTTATCAGGCGAAAAATATACATAGCCTATCTTTTGAACTTTAGCTCTTGTATAATCCTTGATTTGATAATTACTACTAGGTAAAGGTTTAAGGTATTGCCTTTCTATAGATTGATAAAGTTCTACACGACTTGCTTCTTTGCGTTGAAAAAGAAGGTGATTATAATGAGTTAGTCTATTTTGTATCTCTTGGTTTAGTTCTTCTAAGCTAAAGAATGTCATTTCCCTAATGGGATAAGATATTCTTTGATATACTAAGTGGACTGCATTCTCTACAAGAGCTTTGTCTTGTGGAGAGTAGGCTCTAGTAGGATTTATAACACATCCGTAATGTGAAGCAAAATCTTTAAAGCTTCTATTTATTTCTGCTTCGTATTTACTAGAACGTGACACAGCGGATTTTAGATTGTCTGATACAATAGCTGAAGGGACTCCTCCATAAAAACTAAGTGCATTAGCACAACACATTATTAAATCTTCTTTTTTCTGGCTTTTGCAGACTTGGACATAAGTGTATTGGCTATGAGGTAGAATAGCCACAAATACTTCTACAGGTACTATTTCACCAGTACTTTTATCAACATAAGAGAGCTTCTTACCTGCAAAGTCGATATACATTTCTTTACCAGGTTCATGTTCTAATTTCATAGAACCTTTTATCTCTTTATACTTTCGATTATAGTGTTCCATAAACTGAGTATAGCTATAAGGGTTTACTACTGTATCAGCGTATTGACTATAATGATATAAAAAGGTAAAACCTGGATGATTACGAGCTTTATTAACTGTTTCGAAGTACAGCATAAGCTCATTATGTCGATGGGTATCAACAGTTGTATAACTTGAGAAAAGCTCTGATAATTCAGATATTTCAAACGATAATAATTGCTCTAATGAATAATCACTAGCAGCAAATAATTGCATATAGGTATTAATGGTGTTGCGGGAAATACCTAACGTATTGGCTATTTTTCGGTTGCTATAACCATCTAAATGCAAGGTAATAATTTGTTTTAAGTCCATCGGATCAAGTTTATTAGCCATCTCTTATCGTTTTATAAACAACAAGATAGATGTAATTAACTTTCCAAAGTGGCACGGTTTGAACCGAAATAACTTTATGAGTTATTTTAAGTGGCACAAATCAAACCGAAAACCAGTACCATTCAAAACGCAATAGTGGCACGGTTTGACCGAAATAGGTGGCACAAGTACTCCGAAATCACTGGCACTAATCGAACCGTAATATCCACTATCCTCAAAACTTTAAATTTACTAAATACACTTCACTTATTACTTAACTATTGGGCAAAAGAAGTATTTTATTTAGGCAATACTAATCATATTAGCCTACCTCGTGCAGTAAAAGTATTATTCCGCACTGTCAGAATCATATTCAATAGAAATCACAAGACACACTATACTATTAATCCTCTCCATAGCTCTGCAAAGTCTTCTGACTTCGTAGTATAAATAACAAAGTCCACTTAATCTCAGTGAGCTTTCTATTATTTAAATCATTATACAATGTCAGCTAAATAAAACAACCTAATCAACAAAGTGAATCTGTGAGCACTAAATTTATAACCGATTATAGTAATTGAAATTTACTGTATTTATGAATGAGAAAAGCCCGTTATAACACAACGGGCTTTTTAGGGTTTATTAGTGATTTCTTGAAAATTATTTTATTGTAAAATAACCATATTGTCTAAAACCTACATTACGCGTAAAGATAATATGTTGGTCTAAGTTAAATGATTCTGAAAATGTCGGACATTCAGGGAAAATATGGTCTCCTATTCGTAAAAAAATAAATACATCATCTGAAGTTAAATCTACTAATTCATCTGAATCAATAATAGTTACTTGGTTACAAGTCATAAA
>JBOFGJ010000925.1:0-4661 GCA_051649065.1 Flavobacterium sp.
ACAGGCGAGTAAATACGATAAGCTATCAACTGATAAAAGCAGTTGTACGCTTTCTTTTGCAAGCCCACTTGGACTTTTACTAAACTGCAATCACATCTATAATCAGTATTTGTTTATAGAGGATGGTGATTACAATCTAAAGCAGTTTGAGAAATCAGCCAAAAATATGCACTCACTAGCTAGATACAGTAGAGCCAATCAGATTAACAAGCAGTGGATAGAGGAGTATTTAAATATTGCTCATAGTCAAGGGCTAACCTCGATAAGAGCCCATTTTAATGTAATGGCTTGGTCAGATAACATTAGCGAACTTAAACAGCTTAAAAATGATTGTGGAAGCGCACTAGCTTCTATGGAGTGTAAACCAAGGCATAACACCGTGGATGCTCCAACACTTTACTGGGCAGGAATGCCAGGCAATAGTGGAGATTTTCCAAGTGAAGAGAGCTTTTATACGTTCATTGAACCAGCTCTTTGTTTTTTTACGGGAGAGACTAATTATCAAGACTCGTTATCGCCTTTTGGAATTAAGATGGCCGATAGGCTAACGGGTAAACCAATTCATTTGGACATTTCAGATCTACCGATGAAAAAAGGAATTATCACAAACCGCAACAAGTTTATCTTGGGGCCATCGGGGAGTGGAAAGAGCTTTTTTACCAATCACATGGTAAGACAGTATTATGAACAAAACGCCCACGTACTGCTTGTTGATACAGGTAATTCTTATCAAGGACTCTGTGAATTAATACATGCAAAGACTAAAGCAGAAGATGGGCTATATTTTACCTATACCGAAGAAAATCCCATAGCCTTTAATCCTTTCTATACTGATGATGGAGTGTTTGATATTGAAAAAAGAGAGAGTATTAAAACGCTCATCTTGACTCTTTGGAAGCGTGATGACCAGCCACCCTCTAGATCGGAAGAAGTTGCGCTTTCAAACGCTGTTAACGGATATATTCTAAAGCTTCAGAAAAGCAGTGTAAAGCCAAGTTTCAACAGTTTTTATGAGTACATCAAATCAGATTACAAAAAGGAGTTAATCAAAAAAGAGGTTAGAGAAAAAGACTTTGATCTGGCTAACTTTTTAAATGTACTTGAACCTTATTACAAAGGAGGAGAATATGACTATTTATTAAACTCTGAAAGTGAGCTTGATTTACTGAATAAACGCTTTATCGTTTTCGAAATTGACGCCATCAAGGATCACAAAATTTTGTTTCCGATAGTGACTATTATCATTATGGAAGTGTTTATAAACAAGATGAGACGCCTTAAAGGACAGCGTAAACTAATCCTCATTGAAGAGGCCTGGAAAGCAATAGCAAAGGAGGGTATGGCGGATTACTTAAAGTACCTTTGTGCGCCCGTAAAGGTGGCTTAGTAAATATCTCTATAGCAAGAGATTAGGTCAGAGTTCATTAAGACCTATCATCAACCAACTTATCTGAAAGGGAAACTAGACAGGGAGTGTAGCATGTTGGTAAAGTCATAAGTTAGTTAGCTATCAAACTGCTACTGAATGGCAAGATGAAAAGATGAATATAAGGATAAAATCCGAATTGATTAAACGATAGTCCAAGTGGCTCCACTTGAAGCTATGGCGTAAGATAGCTATCAATCGTCATACTGTAATACTCCACTAGTGAATAGGTATAGTTTGGAGCAAGAACTAATTACAGCACAGTCGCAGTAAGCGTACAAAGGACGGAAGTCGTATCCGATAATTCATTGCGCTAATAGTTACTAAGTCGCAAACGGGGATTACCTAAATCAGAATGCCTAATCGGCTATAAGAGTACAGCTCTTTGAATATCTGACATGGTAACGGAGCTTCCGTAGTAGTTCGAGCAAGGGAAAGCCTTGTACATGGCGAAGGGAAGCAGCTAATTTTATTAATACAATTAAAAGGAAAATGTGAGAGACATTATGAGAAACCCAGAAAGAGTATTAAACAGTCTAATAAGACACAGCAACGATTCAAGCTACAAGTTCGAAAGACTTTACAGAATTTTATTCAATCAAGAGATGTTCTATGTTGCGTATCAACGTATTTATGCAAAAGAAGGCAATATGACAGAAGGCTCAGATGGTCAAAGTATTGACAATATGAGTTTAACTCGAATTGAAAAACTTATAGCTCTACTTAAAGATGAAAGCTATAAACCCCAACCATCAAGGAGGATATATATACCTAAAAAGAATGGTAAAGTACGTCCCCTTGGTATACCTGCATTTGATGACAAGTTAGTGCAAGAAGTGATAAGAATGATTTTGGAAGCTATTTACGAAGGATGTTTTGAATATTCTTCACACGGTTTTCGTCCCAATCGAAGTTGTCATACTGCACTGGCTCAAATAAAGAAATCGTTTAACGGAGCTAAATGGTTCATTGAAGGAGATATAAAAGGTTTCTTTGATAACATTAACCACGATATTCTTATAGCGACTCTTAAAGAACGTATTTCTGATGAGAGATTTATTAGACTTATTAGAAAGTTTTTAAAAGCAGGTTATATCGAGGATTGGAAATTTCATAAAACGTATAGCGGAACGCCGCAAGGAGGTATTGTCAGCCCAATATTGGCAAATATATACCTGGACAAATTAGACAAGTATATGAAAGAGTACATTTTAAGATTCGATATTGGGAAGAAAAGAAAACCAAGTAGAGCTCGTATGGATTTTGAAAATGCGAGAAAAAGAACTGTGAGAAAATTAAAGTCTGTAGAAGACAAAGGGGAAAGAGCAATTTTAATCCAAAGAATTAAGGATGAAGACAAGCAACGTGCTATGTTTTCTAGTGGAGACGAAATGGATGCGAATTATAAAAGGTTGAAATATGTTAGATACGCAGATGATTTTCTAATTGGGATAATAGGTAGTAAGCAAGAAGCAAAACAAGTCAAAGAGGATATTAAAAACTTTTTAGACCAAAAGCTAAAATTGGAACTATCAGATGAGAAAACACTCATTACTCATACAGAAGATTCAGCACGTTTTCTAGGATATGAAATCTTTGTTAGGAAGTCCAATTCACAAAGGCGTGATAGTATAGGTCGCTTAAGAAGAACCTATGGTAAAAGGGTATATCTAAAATTGAATACAGAAACAATGAGAAACAAGTTACTTGACTATGGTGTATTGGAATTTCGATACCAAAATGGAAAAGAAATTTGGCAATCTAAATGTAGATCTGGACTCATATTCAATGATGATCTTGAAATCCTTGACCGATATAATCGGGAAATACGAGGTTTCTACAATTACTATGCTATTGCCAACAATTGCTCTGAGTTGCACAACTTCAAATATATTATGGAGTACAGTATGTATAAAACTTTTGCTGGAAAATATAAAAGTTCAACGAGAAAAATAAATTCTAAATATCGTAGGAATGGAAAGTTCACAGTAAAGTTTACCACAAAATCTGGTGCGACTAAGGAAAGATACTTCTATGATTCGGGCTTTAAAAGAGTAAATCCGATGACAGATTCACGCTTTGATATTATGCCTTACTCCATCTTTGATGCAGGAAGAACAAGTCTTATAGACAGACTCAAAGCTGAAAAATGTGAAATATGTGGAGCTGTACAGAAACTAGTAATGCATCATGTAAGAAAACTCAAAAACCTAGAAGGGAAGAAGAGTTGGGAAAAACATATGATTGCTAGAAGAAGAAAAACTGTTGCAGTATGTCACAGCTGTCATCAGAAAATTCACAATGGAACATTAGACTGATAAATTAGTGGAGAGCCGGATACGCGGAGACGTGTAAGTCCGGTTCGGGGGCGAGCATTTGGAAACCTACCATAGAAATATGATAAGGCGCTGGGTGCTTAGCCTACTTAAGACTGTTAGGAAGTTTTTTGGAGAGGCAATTGTAGTAACGCAAGAGGTAGATGATATTATCCAATCACCTATTGTTAAGGAGAGTATCATCAATAATTCAGACTGTAAGATCTTACTTGATCAGCGCAAGTACATGAACAAGTTTGATGATATACAGGCGATGCTTGGACTCACTGACAAAGAGAAAGCACAGATACTCTCTATTAATCTTGATAACAACCCCAATCGCCTTTACAAAGAAGTATGGATTGGTCTTGGCGGAACACACTCTGGAGTCTATGCTACAGAAGTAAGCTATTCGGAATATCTCGCTTATACCACGGAAGAAACAGAAAAGCTTCAAGTGATGAACTTGGCTAAAGAGCTTGATGGCAATGTAGAGCTGGCTATAAAACGCCTTGTACAAGAAAAACAGGAGAGAGAAAACAAAGAACTTTAACTCTTAAATAAACAACCAAGAAACTAATCAAAATTTTACAAGTATGAAAAAACTATTTCAGGTAATGATATTAGCAGGACTATGTGCTTTACCAATTAAGTCTAACGCTCAGTGGGTGGTCACTGATCCCACTAATTTGGCTTCGGGTATTTTAAATAGTGCCAATGAGATTATACAAACTTCTTCTACCGTTAGCAACGTAGTAAAAAACTTTAAAGAAGTGGAGAAGGTCTATAAACAAGGCAAGGAGTATTACGATAAACTTCAAGCAGTTAACAACCTTGTGAAGGACGCTCGAAAGGTTCAACAGACTGTACTCTTAGTTGGAGACGTCTCGGAGTTGTATGTCAAAAACTTTGGTAAGATG
>JBOFGJ010000926.1:0-3133 GCA_051649065.1 Flavobacterium sp.
CCACAGTTATATCGTGATATGATTTCTCACCAATAACTAAAGGTTTTCTAATGGGTGCTTCGTAATGTGACGACATAATCCTTTATATGTTTCTTTAATTAATAATTCTTTTAACTAGATATTTCTAACCTTAACGTGATAGAATACATTTGGTTTAGTACCAATGTGCTCTAATAAATGGTAAGATCTATCTGACTCAGCTAATTTAGTAATTTCTGACTCTTTATCATTTACATCTCCAAAGATCATTGCTCCACTTGAACAAGCTGCTGAACATGCAGTCTCAAATTCATTTGGACGAACTGCTCTACCTTCATTCTTAGCTTTTAAGATTGTAGATTGAGTCATTTGGATACACAATGAACATTTTTCCATTACCCCTCTTGAACGAACTACTACGTCTGGGTTTAATACCATACGTCCTAAATCATCATTCATGTTGTAATCGAACTCACTATTTTGAGAATATAAGAACCAGTTGAAACGTCTTACTTTGTAAGGACAGTTATTCGCACAGTATCTAGTACCTACACAACGGTTGTACGCCATATGGTTTTGTCCTTGACGACCATGTGATGTAGCAGCTACTGGACACACAGTCTCACATGGAGCGTGGTTACAGTGTTGACACATTACTGGTTGGAAAGCTACCTGTGGATTTTCAGCTGGATGCTCTAATTCTTGGAATGCCTCGCGGTATTCTCCGAATCCTTTTGTACCCTCTTTCTTAGCTACATCTCCTGCGAATGTATCCTCAGAAGAATAGTATCTATCGATACGTAACCAGTGCATATCTCTACTTCTTCTTACCTCAGACTTACCTACTACAGGTACGTTGTTTTCAGCGTGACAAGAGATTACACAAGCACCACATCCAGTACATGCGTTTAAGTCAATAGATAAATTAAAGTGGTGTCCCACTGTTCTATCAAATGACTCCCAAATATCAATAGTAGATGCTTTAACTTCAGCGTGGTCGTAAGATACAACTGGCTTAATGTTCCAAGTCTCTACATCTTCTTTGATGAATTTCTCTAATGTTGTATCTTTTAAGATATCTCCTCTACTCATTAAAGTGTTTTGTAACTGAACACAAGCGAACTCATGGTTACCTCCTTCAACAGTAATAGCAGCACCTTGCACTCCATTAAAGTCTTTGTATAATGTGTAAGCATTAACACCTACTTGCATCTCTTCTTTAAGAGCAGCTTTTCTTCCATATCCGAAAGCTAAACCGATAGTCCCCTTAGCTTGTCCTGGTTGGATTAAAGCTGGTACTTTTTCTAATTTAACTCCATTAGCTTCGATAGTAACATAGCTACCATCTAAACCTCCGTTAGCTACGTGGAAATTCTTAATTCCTAAAGCTTCAGCATCAGACTGAGAAACAGTTACGTAGTTATCCCAAGATACACGAGTGATCGGATCTGGAAACTCTTGTAACCAAGGGTTATTAGCTTGTTGTCCATCTCCCATACCTGTTTTAGTATAGAACACCAACTCTAATCCGTCTACTTTCTTAGCAGATCCTAATGCAGAAGCTGCAGTAGCGAAATCAGCAGAAGCAGATACTTTAGCATTTTCTCCTATAACAGCAAAACCATCATGAACTAATTGGTTCCATGTTTTGTCAGATACGTAAGATTTACCAACAGTTTTTACATATTCGTAGTAAGCTGTGTTATTACCAGCCCATAACAATAACATATCTTGTAATTGTTTAGTATCGAATAAAGGACGGATAGTAGGTTGCGTTACTGAATAGTGACCTTTTTTGATCATTACATCACCCCAAGATTCTAAATAGTGAGGAGCAGCAGCAGCTATTGTAGTGAGTAATGCAGTTTCGTCTTCTTTTAATGAGAAAGCAACTGACGTTTTTACTTTTTTCAATCCTTCTACAAAAGCAGCGCTATCAGCTAAAGTATAAACTGGGTTAACACCTGACATAATCAATGTGTGAACTTTTCCTGCATTCATATCTTTAACTAACTGACTAACTTCAGTAGCATTACCTTTACGTACATTTTTAGTTTGCTCTGGTAAGAAAGCTTGAGATTGTAACTTCTCATTAATAGCGAATACTAATAATTGAGCATTTACATCATCAAGTCCTGATACAAGAACAGCTCTTGAACCACCACTTACTAATTGAGCAGCAGCTTTAGTAACAGCTTCAGCATATTTACCTTCGATAGCAGGAGCAGATACATTAGCACCAACTACTACATTGTAAATCTTAACTAAAGCAGCTTTTTGTTGAGCTACAGTTAATGGAATTCTAACATCAGCATTAGCACCAGATAAAGACATATTGGCCTCTATTTGGATATGCTTAGACATTTTTCCATTTTTAGGAATACGATTTTGAGCATAAGCTGAATCGTATCCTCCACCTTGCCAATCTCCTAAGATATCAGCACCTACAGAAACAACAACATCAGCATTACCGAAATCATAATCAGCTAATCCACGCACTCCATAAGCTTTCTCATAAGCATCTGCAGCAGCAGAAGATGATACAGCGTCATAAACAACGTGTTTAGCAGTAGGGTTAGCAGTGATAAACTCTGCTATAATCTTATCAGTTGATGGACTAGCCATTGTATTAGTTAATAATACGATGTTTCCTCCATTTGATTTAGCATCTTGTAAACTTGCTTTTACTTTAGCATCTACTTCATCCCATGAAGCACTTTTACCACTGATTTTAGAACCTTTCAAACGAAGGCTGTCATACATTGATAAAACTGATGCATTTACACGAGCATTAGCTCCTGAGTAAGCATTAGCTAGTCTGTTATTATCAACTTTGATTGGACGTCCCTCACGAGTTTTGATCAAAACGTTTACAAAGTCAAATCCATCTGCTATAGTAGTTGCATAATAATCTGCAATTCCAGGAATTATTTCTTCTGGCTGAACTACATACGGAATAGATTTCACAACAGGCCCCTCACATGCAGCTAATGTTGCTGCTGCAGTAGAAAAACCCACATATTTCAAAAAGTCTCGACGAGTTGTTGATGAAGAAGACAATTTATTTTGATCCCCAAGAAACTCATCAGTAGGAATTTCTTCAACAAACTCATTGTTTCTTAGCGACTCAACAATAGAACTATTTTCATTCAGC
>JBOFGJ010000927.1:0-14624 GCA_051649065.1 Flavobacterium sp.
TGCGTGTTATAAAAATGGAAAGTTTTGAAAATATCAAGAGAAATTAAAACAGCAATTTTAGTATTAGGAGCAATTGGTTTGTTCATTTGGGGGTACTCATTTTTAAAAGGAAGAAACCTATTTGATAATAGTACTAGATATTATGTAGAATATGATAACGTGGAGGGACTGACAATGTCTTCAACAGTTACTATTAATGGTCTAGTAGTAGGAAAAGTATCAAAAATAGAATTGGATAATGTTAGCGGGAAATTGAAAGTAGAGCTTTTAATGACTCAAAAAGTAGATATCTCTAAGAACAGTATTGCTAAAATATATTCTCCTGGTTTGTTAGGAGGGAAGAGTATTATGATTGATCCTATTTTTGGTGAGACTACTTATGCTGAATCTGGACAAACTTTAAAAGGTGAGGTAGTACAAGATATGACTGAGAAATTAGCTGGTCAAATCGCACCATTACAACAAAAGGTAGAAGAGGCTTTAGCTAATTTGAATACGATGTTAGCATCTGTTAATAATATAATGGATGAGAACACACAAGCTAGTCTTAAAAGTGCCGTTAATCAATTAGATGGTACCTTAACTGGAGCAAATACTTTAATGGCGACTACAAATAAATTAGTTGCGTCTACACAACCTAAGTTAGATGGTACTTTATCTAACATAAATACAATGAGTAGCAACTTTGCTTCTTTATCAACTGATTTAAAAGCTTTGGATATCAAGTCTACTTTTGCTAACTTAGATAACGCTACGGCTAATATGGATAAAATCATGGGTGATATCCAAAATGGTAAAGGATCTGTAGGTAAATTATTAAAAGATGAGCAGCTTTATAGTAACTTAGAAGGAGCTAGTAAAGAACTAGAAGGTTTATTACGAGATCTAAAAGAACATCCTAAGCGTTATGTACACTTCTCTTTATTTGGTAAAAAGGCGACACCTTACCAAGAGACAAAAGAAGAAGTGACACCTGCTGTAGAAAAATAGATTACAAACAAGAACTAACCAATTAACAAAAAACTAACAATTTACTGAAACAATTATTACGACTATGGAGTATTTAGGCCAAGTATTATTTTTACTTCTTTTAGTTGCTGGGTTTGGATTTTTTATTAAAAATATTAAGAAGCTAATCCGCAACATCAAATTAGGAAGGAATATTGACAGAACTGATAATCCTTCTGCACGATGGAAAAATATGATCCGCGTGGCATTAGGACAATCAAAAATGGTTAAAAGACCTATACCTGCTATTTTGCATATTTTCGTTTATGTAGGCTTTGTGATTATTAATATAGAGATGCTAGAGATTATCGTTGATGGTTTGTTTGGTACTCATCGTGCTTTTAGCTTTTTAGGTGCAGGATATAATGCTCTAATAGGAATCTTTGAAGTACTTGCTTTCTTAGTAATCTTTGGAGTAGTTGTATTTTGGATTCGAAGAAATATAATTAAGTTAAAGCGATTTAACCAACCAGAAATGGAAGGATGGGCTAAACGAGATGCAAATAATATTATTTACATCGAAACTATATTGATGTGTTTCTTCTTAATTATGAATGCTGCTGATCACTATTTACAGAGCATTGGTTATACACATTATATAGCAGTAGGATCTTTTCCTATATCAGGATTAATCAGTCCTATTTTTGATGGTGTTAATCCAGCTACAGTTGCTTTTATAGAGCGTTTTTGTTGGTGGGCACACATTGCTGGAGTGATGGTGTTTATGAACTACTTATATTACTCTAAACACTTACACATTTTCTTAGCTTTCCCTAATACATATTTTGCAAACTTGCAACCAATGGGGGAATTTGGCAATCTAGAGGCGGTTAAAAAAGAAGTTTCTCTAATGATGGACCCTAATGCAGATCCGTATGCAGCTCCTGCTGAACCAGTAGGTGAGCCAGAGAAATTCGGAGCACAGGATGTTATGGATTTAAATTGGGTTCAGTTATTAAATGCGTATTCATGTACTGAGTGTGGTCGTTGTACTTCTTCATGTCCGCAGAATATCACGGGTAAGAAACTATCTCCACGTAAGATTATGATGTCTACACGTGATCGTTTAGAAGACGTTAGTAAGATAATGGATGCTAATAATGGTCAGTTTGTAGATGATGGTAAGACATTGTTAAATGATTATATTACTGCAGAAGAGTTGTGGGCTTGTAATACATGTAATGCATGTGTGGAAGAATGTCCTATAGATATCAGTCCTCTTTCTATTATTATGGATATGCGTCGTTTCTTAGTTATGGAACAAAGTGCTGCTCCAATAGAATTGAATAATATGATGCAGAATGTCGAGAACAATGCGGCTCCATGGCAGTATAACCAAATGGATCGCTTAAACTGGAAAGACGAGAATTAAACATTAACTATCATAATCCCTAGTGGATTATCTCAATACATACAATATTATGTCAGCAAATTTAGTAGTGCCTACAATGGCAGAGATGATGGCAAGAGGAGAACAACCAGAAGTGCTTTTTTGGGTTGGTTGTGCAGGAAGTTTTGACGATAGAGCAAAAAAGATTACAAAAGCATTCGTAAAGATATTAAATAAAGCTAATGTATCATTCGCTGTACTTGGTACAGAAGAAGGATGTACTGGTGATCCAGCAAAAAGAGCTGGTAATGAATTTGCTTTTCAAATGGCTGCTATGATGAATATCCAAGTATTAGATGGATATGAAGTAAAGAAGATAGTAACGGCATGCCCTCACTGTTTTAATACAATCAAAAATGAATATCCTGATTTAGGTGGGAAATATGAAGTAGTTCACCATACACAATTTCTAAAATCTTTACTTGATGAAGGAAGATTAACGATAGAAGGAGGACAATTCAAAGGAAAGAGAATTACTTTCCACGATCCATGTTATTTAGGGAGAGCTAACCAAGTGTATGAAGCTCCTCGTCAATTAATCGAGAAGTTAGATGCTGAGTTAGTGGAAATGAAGCGTTCTAAACAGAATGGATTATGTTGTGGAGCTGGTGGAGCGCAGCTTTTTAAAGAGCCAGAACACGGAACAAAAGAAGTACACGTAGAACGCACTGAAGAAGCTATAGATACAAATGCAGAGATTATCGCTGCAGGATGCCCATTCTGTAACACAATGCTTACAGATGGAGTAAAGTTTAAAGATAAAGAGACCTCAGTGAAAGTATTAGACGTAGCTGAGTTAATCGCTAACGCAGAAGATTTATAATATAATTATGTACAAACCATTTGAAGAAATGCCTGATCATTCGAGAGTTTGGATTTACCAATCTAATCGTAAATTCTCAGATGAAGAGGTTCAAGATATAGATAAAGACTTAGCAGCATTCGTAGCTGAGTGGGCAGCACATGCTACGCCTTTAGAAGCTTCTTATAAGATATTCTATAATCGCTTTATAGTTTTAGCAGTAGATCAAGAAGTTCATCCTGCATCAGGATGCTCTATAGATGCATCTGTACGCGTGATCCAAGACATTGAACAGAAGTACAGTGTAGATTTGTTAGACAAGATGAATGTAACCTATAAAACAGGTGAATTTATCGCTTTTAAAACTTTAATTGAATTTAAAAGCCTTGTTAAATCAAAAGCAGTTTCTGCTAATACGATTGTATTCAATAATTTAGTTAATGATTTGGGAGAATTTAGAGAGTTTTGGGAGGTTCCAGCGGAGGAAAGTTGGCATTCACGCTTTTTTAAATAGAATCTAATAATTATATTTACGATATCAAAATCATCATCAAATAGACTTTTGGTGATGATTTTTTTTTGACTTAAAAAAGAACTGATGAAAAGACTGACTGTAATACTACTTTTAGTAGCGTCTAGTGCTTTCGGACAAACGAAGGTAAATACTACTAGACAAACACAATGGGTAGATAGTGTATATAATAAATTAAGTGTAGAAGAAAAAATAGGTCAGCTCTTTATGATAGCGGCTTATTCAAATAAGAATGAGGCGCATGTACAGAGTTTGGAGAAACTTGTACAAGAACAACATGTGGGAGGTTTGATCTTCTTTCAAGGAGGACCAGTGAAGCAAGCTATTATGACTAATCGCTTACAGGCTCTTAGTCGTATACCTATATTAGTCGGTATCGATGGTGAATGGGGATTGAGCATGCGTTTAGAAGATACTTATCGTTTCCCGTTTAATATGACTTTAGGAGCTGTTCAAGATCTTAACTTAATTGAGAAAGTGGGTGTGGCGATGGCTATGCAAACAAAGCGTTTAGGTATGCAATTTAACTTTGGACCTGTATTAGATATTAATATCAACCCTAAAAACCCTATTATTGGTGTTCGTTCATTTGGTGAGACTAGAGAGATAGTTACAGATAGAGCAGCAGCATTTACAAAAGGATATCAAAGTCAAAATATCTTTGCAACAGGGAAGCACTTTCCTGGACATGGTGATACGTCAACTGATTCTCATCATAAGTTGCCTGTTATTGATTTTGATAAGACACGATTAAATAAAGTAGAGTTATATCCTTATAAGAAGTTATTTGATGAAGGATTGTCTAGTGTAATGATTGCTCATTTAAACTTACCAGCGATTGAACCTGATCCTAATGTGCCAAGTTCACTTTCATATAATGTAGTAACTAAACTATTAAAAGAAGAGTTAGGATTTGAAGGATTAGTTTTTACAGATGCTTTAAATATGAAAGCAGCTTCTAACTTCCTTAAACCTGGTGAAGTAGATTTAGCTGCTTTTAAGGCTGGTAACGATCTATTGTTATTTTCAGAGGATGTTCCTACTGCTTTAGCGAAGATATTAGAAGCTTATAATTTAGGTGATATTACAGAGGAGCGTTTAGCCCATTCTGTCAAAAAAGTATTGGCTTATAAATATAAGTCTGGAATGAATAAATTCACTCCAATCGAAGTGAATAAATTAGTAGAAGATTTAAATGCGCCTATATATGATGATTTAAATCAACAGCTTTACCAAGAGGCAATGACTCTTGTTAAAAATGATGATAAACTTATTCCTTTTAAACATTTAGAGAAACAGAAGATAGCCTATGTGAAAATTGGTGATGATGATGGATGAGCGTTTTTAGATATGATGCGTAACTATGCGGATGTTACTGAATTAAACATTGTAAAACCAGATAGTTTAGGTGATCTTTCAGGATTTAGTACTATAGTTATAGGGTATCATAAAGTAGATAACCCTTGGCGTAAACACGATATGTCTGATAGTGAGAAAACTTTAGTGAGTAATCTATCTATTAAAAATAAAACTGTCTTAGTATCTTTTGCTAAACCTTATGCGTTATCTAGTGTTCCTACTAACAATGTTAGCGCTGTAGTAGTTGGTTATCAAAATAATAAGTTTGCTCAAGATGCAGCTGCACAGGTTCTTTTTGGAGCGATTGGGGCGAAAGGAAAGTTACCAGTATCTATCAGTAACCAATTTACAGTGGATACTGGAATTACTACTAAAGCGATAGATCGTTTAGGCTTTTCTACAGCAGCTAATGAGGGAATGGATCCTAAGATTTTAGCGAAGATAGATGGTATCGCTCAGAATGCTATTGATAAGAAATATACACCTGGAATTCAAATAGTAGTAGCTAGACACGGTAAGGTTGTGTATCAAAAAGCTTTTGGATACCATACTTATGAAAAAGCAACTGCAGTACAAAATACTGATATATACGATTTAGCTTCTCTAACAAAAATATTAGGAACTTTACCAGTATTGGTTAAGATGTATGATGAACACAAAGTTAAGATGGATTCTAAACTTGGAACTTTAGTTCCTGCAATGAAGCATACAGACAAAGAGGATATTACGTTTAAAGATTTATTGACACATCAGTCTGGTCTAGTAGCGTGGATTCCGTTCTACAAACGAACATTGGCAGAGAATAATCGTCCTGATCCTAGTTTATACAGTTATTTTTATACACCTGAGTATCCTACACAAGTGTCAGAAAATCTTTATATTAAAAAGGGGTATACTAATGAAATGCTTAAACAAATAGGAGAGTCAACATTGAGTTCTAAAAAAGACTATAAGTATAGTGATTTAGGATTTATTATGATGAAAGAGTTTGTAGAGAGTAAGTATCATAAACCTCTAGACCAAGTTGTAGATAGTGAGTTTTACAGTAAGATAGGAGCTTGGCGCTTGACTTACTTGCCATTGCGTAAGTTTGATATTAATGTGATTCCACCTACTGAAGAAGATAATTATTATCGTTATACTACAGTTCAAGGGTATGTGCATGATATGGGAGCAGCTATGCAAGGCGGAGTAGCTGGTCACGCTGGACTATTTGGTTCTGCTTTAGATGTTGCCAAGATGATGCAGCTATATTTAAATAAAGGAGAATATGGAGGTGAGCGTTTCTTCTCTACGAGTACTTTTGATGCGTTTAATGAATGTGTTTACTGTGCTAAAGGAAGTAGAAGAGGTGTTGGTTTTGATAAACCACAAAAACCAGGTGCTGCTGGTCCTACTTGTGGATGTGCTTCAATGTCTAGTTTTGGACACACGGGATTCACAGGGACAATGGCTTGGGCTGACCCAGAGAAAGATTTAGTATATATATTCTTGTCTAACCGTACTTATCCAGATAGCAATGTAAATAATCTATCTAAGGCAAATACTAGAGAAGATATTCAGAAAGTGATTTACGAGTCTATTAAAGACTAATCAAATGATGATGAAGCACAGCTTAGGTTGTGCTTTTTTTATGGCTTAAAAGCAGATTAAGCGATAGAGATATAAACGAAAAGTATTTATACAAGATAGTTCTGAATTTATTTTAAAAGCATACTGTAGTATGGTTTTAGAATAAATGAAAGAGATATGAAGTAGAAAAGTTTGCAGTATTTGGTCAATGTTTAATCTGAGTTAAAGTGGACGATTTATTGTCTACTTCTTATTTGAGATTGTTTATAGTGAATTCTACGGCTACAAAATCCTTACACTATTTGTGAGGTATTTCATTGAGATTGCTAGAAAATGGAGTGTTTTGTCGAAGGATTGTTTTCATATAGTTCTATAGTTGTGCTTGGAAATTCTATGTACTTGATTTATAAATTTAAAGATATTGGTATTTTGAGTTTACACATGTCATCTTTTAATGTTGGTTAATTTGTTGTATATGACGGTATTGTGTTTTTTATAAATACATTAATTAGACTTATTAAAAATAAATAGACGTTTTATTTGGTTTTTATTAACAATGCCAATACATTTGTTATTTAAAATAAATTTAAATAATGAAACCATTTAGAGAAGTATTTTTCTGTTTCTTAATGTTGTGTACGCCATATCTTTTAAGTGCTCAAGTGACATTAGGAAAAGTAAAAGGAATCGTTCTAGATTCACAAAGAAGTCCACTTATAGGAGTTTCTGTATCTATTAAAGGAAGTACTATTGGTGTTCAAACAGATTTTGAAGGTAAATTTGAATTAGAACACTCAGAGGGACAACAAACTTTATTATT
The DNA here is from genome assembly GCA_051649065.1 of Flavobacterium sp. Classification (GTDB taxonomy): domain Bacteria; phylum Bacteroidota; class Bacteroidia; order Flavobacteriales; family Flavobacteriaceae; genus Flavobacterium. The sequence goes on from JBOFGJ010000927.1 coordinate 7,484, forward strand.
TAGTTATGTTGGTTTATCAGACGAAAGTCGTTTAGTACAATTCTCTTTAAAACCTAAATCTTATACTATCACAATGCAAGAAGAACTATCAGTATTAGATGATGTTGTAGTTAGTGTGAAAGGTAAAGTAGAAACTTTAAAGGATCAAGCTTTTACTGTAAGTACAGTTGATATGCAGAAAGTTGCTAACAGTACTTTTGATTTAAATCAAATATTAAATAAAAGTAGCGGGATTAAAGTAAGGCAACAAGGAGGAGTAGGCTCAGATTATAATTTTTCTGTAAATGGAATGTCTGGTAAGTCTGTAAAGTTCTTTATAGATGGTGTCCCTTTAGAGATGCTTGGCAAGGGAATTGACATGAATACGATACCTGTAAATATGGCTCAACGAGTAGAAATCTATAAAGGAGTAGTGCCTGTACACCTAAGTACTGATGCTATGGGTGGAGCCGTTGATATTATCACTAATGGAAGTTCTAAAGATTATCTAGACGCTAGTTATACTACAGGATCATTTAATACTCATAAGGTCAATTTAAATGGGCAGTTAAAAGATAAAAGCACTGGGATTATCATGAGATTGAATTCATTTTATAATTATTCAGATAACAATTATAAAATGCGCGATATGAAGGTCTATAATCAACATAAAGAGCAATTTGAATATAGAGATGTGAAGCGTTTTAATGATCGCTATAAATCTATGTTTGTGATGACAGAGTTTGGTATAGAAGATAAATCATGGGCAGATATGTTATTTGTTGGAGTTTCTCATTCTCTTTTTGACAAGCAAATACAAACAGGTTCTAATCAAGAAATTGTGTATGGTGGAGTAAACAGATTAGGGGATGCTAATAACTATTTTTTAAAGTACAAGAAGAAAGATCTATTAGATAACAGACTTGATATCAATTACTATTTAGGCTTTTCTAAGAGTTTAGAGAAAGGGACAGATACTTTAATGAGAAAGTATAGTTGGGATGGTAGTTACGTTCCTTCTGCGGGAAGTGAATTAGGAAACCCTTCGTTGAGTAGACAGCATAGAGATCGTATCTTTTCACAGTTAGTTACTGAGTTTAGATTAAATGACTTCCATAAAGTGAATTTTAATTATATGTTGGACTATGTCAAGAATAGATCATATAATTTATTATACGATAAGAAGTACGATGTATACCCTGTTAAAATGACTAAACAGATTTTCTCTATGAGCTATCAACAAGACTGGTTTGATAAGCGATGGACTAATGTGTTTTTTGGAAAATATTACTTAGTAGATCTTAATAAGACCGTGTTTGATGCTTCTACACGTAAAGATCTACCTGTTAGTACACAAACTGGTAATTGGGGATATGGAGTAGCTTCTACATTTAAGATTACAAATGAATTGGGACTTAAAGCTTCTTTTGAAAAATCATATAGATTATTAGAACCAGAAGAAATCTTCGGAGATGGTGTATCTATCACAAGTAATTTAAATTTGCGTCCAGAGAGTAGTAACAACTTTAATTTCGGGATGTACTATAGTCAACGCTTTGACGATCACTTTGTTCGTGTAGATGCATCAGGATATATACGTGATACTAAAGACTATATTTACACAGTACCTAACTTGTTTAATAGTACTTTTAAATATGAGAATTTATCTAACATTTTTACTAGAGGAGTAGAGGGAGAGTTTAATTATCAATATAAGAACATTATTAATGTGATGGCTAATATTACATATAATTATGCTTATGATAATACTAAGTATGCTAATAATAGTGATAATGTTGAATCAGCGACATATAAAAAGGAGGTTCCAAACCAACCTTGGTTATACGGAAATATTGATGTAAGTATAGGGCAAGACGATTTGTTTCAGAGAGATTCACGTATAGAACTTACATATGGTGTAGGTATTACAGAATGGTTCTATAAAAACTGGCAGTCTTATGGTAATAAAAAGAATATTCCAACGATTCCTCGTCAGACTTTACATGATATTGGTATTAATTATTCAATGGTGAAAGGGAAGTATAATTTTGCCTTAAACTGTACTAATGTTGGCAATGCTCTTGCATATGACAATTTCAAACTTCAAAAACAAGGAAGAGCATTTTATTTCAAATTTAGATATTCTCTAAAATAGGTAATCACAAATGAAAAAAAGAACATATTCAATCGTATATACTCTTCTTATGTTATTAACAGTAGTAGGGTGTAGTAAAGAACCTTCACAGAGTGGAGGATTTACTGGAGAAGAAAACTATAAATACTTTTTATTATCAGCATTGGGTAGTTGGCCTAATACAGTACATTATATAACTGCGACAAATGATGTAACTCAAGGAGAGATGGATCTAAATAGAGAGGGAGATGAGATTAACTCTAAAGGAACATATTCTTATATTGTAAAAAATGGTTATATCTATAATTATAAAACAGATCAAGGTGTATTTAAGAAGTTTAAGTACACTAATGATAAATTAGTTACAGAATTAGAAGTTCCTTATTCTTACATTAATGATGTGAGTGCTTATATATGGGCAGATGATGATACTCTAATTCTTTTTGGAGATACTAGTGATGTTGAGCGCATCAGATATACTGTTTTTAATACAGCAAATCTAAAAATAATCAAAAAAGGAGAAGTGACTGGTTTAGAGTCTTTCCCACCTGGGTATGATCATTATTCAATAGGCTCAGCAGCTTATATTGATGGAGTAGTGTATTTACAGTACGGCTTTAGAAATGCTAAATGGTTAACACCTAATTTCTATAATTTAGCTTCTATATCATATCCAGATTTTAAAGTAATCAAATCAGAAGCAGACACTCGTAGCAGTGGAGCTAGTAATGGATCACCTTATTTTAAAACATCTTTTGTAAAGGATAACGACAGTTTCTACTATAGTTGTTTTACACGTACTAATTCAGAGAATAACGATATTTATTTGTTTAGAATTAAGACAGAAGAAGGAGTAATAGATAGATCTTATGAAATTAATTTAACGCAAGTGCTAGGTGGCTTAAAACCAGAGACAGCGATGAATTATATAGGTGATAATAAAATGATTATTGGGTATAGAGATACAGCTAAGGGAGGAAGTTATAATGGGAAATATGCTATTATTGACTTAGAGACTAAACGCGTGGTAAGAACATTAACTGAATTACCTCTAGACGAGCCATATGAGCTAGGTTTCTTTGTTCAAGATAAGAAAGTGTACTTAGCGATAAATAGTGCTGAAAATGGTAACTATGTATGGATCTATGATTTGAAGACAGATAAGGTGACTAAAGGGATGACGCTTCCTGATAAGATATCAGGTTTTGCTCGTTTTGATAAGTTTTATGATAAGTAATAATAAATAGATTCGTATAACACACGAATTGATTAGTTTGGTTAGTTTTAAAGCCACTTCTTTGCGGAGTGGTTTTTTATTTTGGATATTCTTCATAAGCTTTGAATAAATTCCTCAACATCTTGAGTAGAGTTACACTGTTTTCACTAGTGCTTTCGAGTTTGCTTTTTCGTCTAGCAGTAAAGGAGAATGATTCATCAGGAGTAAGAATAGTTCCTTCTAAATGATTCGTGTCAATTAGAGTAGTTTGAAGAAGAGTAGGTCTGTCTTTAGTCATAGAGGAACAGATAAATCCTTCTTTAGTCATTACTCCTTCAAATCCTTCATTCTTTGCAGTACGTGCTATAAGTATGTCTTCATTTTGGAATAAATGGAAATTTTCTATTCTAGAGTATTTTGTAAATTTAATTGAAGAATTTTGATCTGAGAAGGTAAATTCCCACTGACCAGTTACATTAATATCTGTATAAGTGGTTGGAATAGAAAAACGAGTTTTTTCTGTCTTATAAGCTATAAAAGGGATGCTAATAGAAGTGTGCTTATTTTCAAATATTCCTTTGATTGTATCACTTTTTATAATTCCTTTTAAGTGTACATGCCCACTGTAATCTAAAGGATTAATAAAACTATCACCAACTATTTTAGTATATTCCTTTTGATTTGTAATTGGCCCATCTATAAAGATAGTACGATATCCATGAATATTAAGTGGAATGCTGTCTAGAGTAAAGATAATAGGAACCTTCGGGCCTTTTATATCAAAATAGGCTTTCCAACGAATAGAAGAATCAGTATTATCTTGATTACTTAATTTATCTGTACAACCATTCAAGAGTAAGATCATTAGAAAAGAGGTAAGAAGATATCGAATAACAGACATGGATTAAAAATGTAGTGAAACAATAGAATATACACACTAAAACCTTTGTATAGACTGAATTATATATCCAAAGATAAGCTATTATAGTTAGCTTCTGAATCATCTATATATTACTTCCATTTTTTTTATGATAATAAGAGCTTAAGCATAACTATTTTTTATTCTAGTTTAAAAAAGTATATATTTGATAAAGACATAGAGGTTGTTTTGTGTTATTGTTATACTCTTTTTATGGATGAAAATATAGTAAAGAAACTGGTTAATAAATTAGTAAAATCAGCACAACTAGTATTGACTTTAGCTTATTTAATGGCTATTGGTATAGGGATGTTATTTAATTCACAGAAGTACAGTGCTTTTGGTATCAATATTTTTGATTACGCATCTATCTTTGATTTTTTGATAGCACCTTTTGCAGATTTTAGGATTATAGTTTTTGCTATTATCACGATGGTTCTTACTTATCTATTGTTTAAAGGTGATACATATTGGAAAGAGAAGTTTCCTGCTAATTATAGTAAATCAACATTTAATTTAGAACAATATTCATGGTATAGGAAAATAAAAGGAGGCATCTTTATTCTTATTTTTATCTGGTACCTTATGATGATGGCACAGTATTATGGCAAGCGTACCTATGGGGAGACATTAGATCAAGAAGTGACAAAAATAGAGTATATAGGTGGAGAGATTATCGAAGGATTGCTAATCGGTAAAACCAGTGATATGCTGTTCTTATTAGTAGATAAAAAGGTAAAGGCTATACCAATTTCAGCGAATTTAAAAACAATACAAATTAAATAACAAGAAAGGCTGTCAATCGACAGCCTTTCTTATTGTTTTTTAGGAGCATTATCTACAAAAAGTTTTTTCACTTTAGCAGCGTCATAGCTCTTACCAGATTCTAGATCACCAGAAGCGATAACGTTAGTTGTTTTTCCTTGTCCGTTGATTACGATAAAGAATGGGTATCCTAACTTTTGTCCTTCAGGAGCATATTTTTCAAAAGCTTTCGCATTCTTATTTTTAGCTGTATAGTTTAAGTGATAGTATACGAAGTTCTTATCTACTATTGTTTTGATGTCTTTATCTTTCTGTACGAAGTCATTAAAGCGAAGACACCAGATACACCAGTTTCCTCCAGCTTGTACGAATACGTTCTTACCTTCTTTCTTGGCTTGAGCGATAAGTTTAGTTAGTTTAGCATCAGCATCTTCTAGCTCGTCGTATGGCTTAGGTAGTGCTTCTTTCTCTTGTTGAACGGCTTCTTTTACTGCTGTTTTTTCTACTTTGTTTCCTGTTTTAGGTAAAGCGAAAGTTAGTGTTGCTGTAAATAATAAGGCTGACAGAATTAGTTTCTTCATAAAATTAAAGTTTATCCATTGTTGTTTTGTAGTCAAATAATGGCGAAAAGTAATAAAAAATAATAAGATATTGTATATATAGAACTACATTTACCATAAAGATGGTATGCCTTATGCTAAATGTGTTTTTTAAACGTTTCGATTTATTCTCTGAACTAGAGATCTCTTTTATAGTTGCTTTATTTGAAAGGCGCACCATTGGTAAAACAGATTATTTGGTAAGAGAAGGAGAAGGTTGTGAAGAGATAGCATTTATAGAATCAGGAGTCTTTAGATCTTTTTATACAAGCGAATCAGGAGAGGAGCTAACCTATTGCTTTCGCTTTCCAGACGATTTGATAGGCGCATATTCTGCATTTATAACAGGAGGTAAGAGCATTGAGAGTATTCAGGCAATAGTTCCTACTGTTGTGTGGGCTATCAAGAAGAAAGATCTAGATGCTTTAGCGAATACACTTCCACAGTGGAATACCTTTTTAAAAATAATAGCAGAGCAGCAGTATTTAGAGTTAGAACAGCGCGTTATCCAGTTTCAGCGCACTACAGCTCAGGAGCGTTATAGAAACTTGGTACTTAATCATCCTACTTTTATTCAGTACATCCCTTTACAGTATCTAGCTTCTTATCTAGGGATCACACAGCGTCACCTTAGCCGTATTAGAAAGGAGATTACTTTTTAGACATTTGTCCAGTATTTCAGGGGAGGTGGTAGATTAGTTTTGTCTGCAAATAAAACAACTATGCAGAACAATATTTTAATCATCGGAGGGAAGGGATTAGTAGGAAGTACTATTCATCGTATCTTAAAAGAAAGAAACCCACACGCCAATATATTCTTAGGGACACGATCTCCTAAAGACTATAAAACAGAGATACAGATAGATGTTAATAGCCCTAATTCATTAGAGGTCATTTTATCTCATGACATACGCCTTATTATTTTATCCGTTAATGATGCTAATGATAATGTATTGAAATATGCTATTGAGCATGGGATAGATTATGTAGATATCACTAAGCCTACTCCAGCACTGTATAAAGCCTTACAAGTAAGCGCTAATTATAGTAGTTATAACAGTCGTATAGTATTTGCCTCTGGATGGATGGGAGGTATCGTACCTGGTTTAGTACAGTATACAACTTCTACAGATAGAATAGAAGGAGTCAAGTTAATGGTGTATTATTCCATTAAAGATAAAGCAGGAGAAAGCTCAGCACACTTTATGGCAGAGCATGTAGCAACTCCTTTTGTGAGGTATCAAGACAATCAAAAACAAGAGATCAAACACTTTTTAGATAGTGAGAATTACTGTTTCTCTTTTGGTTTAGGCCGAAGACAGGTATATAATTTTGACACTCCAGACTTGTATATCTTCAATCAAGTCGATCATGTACCTACTGTAAGTGTAAAGATGACTTACAATTCTAAAACGGTTACTAAGGTATTGGGTTGGATGCAACAACTAGGGATATTCAAGAGAATGTCTCTTAATGCTAGACGAAAGACCTTTAGCGGTAGCGGATCAGGAGATATGTCTGTATTTGAG
>JBOFGJ010000928.1:0-2469 GCA_051649065.1 Flavobacterium sp.
ATATACCCTTTTGTTTCCAATGTATTCGTTAATTGTACACCTATGTAACCTGCCAGATGGTCATAACAAGTTCTGCAGTATTTAACTCCATTCGGAATACTTGATTTATCCTCTGTTTTTTCTTGTGCTAGAGTAGCTAGTGATTCTACCACATTTGCCACCTCCTCGCTGTAAAAGTTGTAATATCGGTGTCGTCCCTGTGTTTCTACCTTGAGTATTTTCCCTTCTAATAGTTTAGCTAGATGATTACTACAAGTTGTCGGAGATATATCAGCTGCATAAGCTAACTCAGTAGCTGTATAGGCTCTACCGTCTAAAAGGTTCCATAGTATTCTAGCCCTTGAAGATTCACAGATGAGATTAGAGATGAGTACAAATTGGTCTGTAATAGTCATAGTTCAGTATTGGATGAAGTATAAAAATAATCATAACATTAATTTTATTCAATAAATATAATAAAATGATAGCAGTAATCTTCGAAGCCATCTTACAAGAAGGCAAAAAACAAAATTATTTAGACTTAGCTCAAAGCTTAAAGGAAGAACTTTCAGTCTATGAAGGTCTTCTCTCTATTGAGCGTTTTGTCAGTGTTCAAGATCCAGAGAGGTTGCTTTCTCTCTCTTTTTGGGATAGTGAAGAATCTATTGAGAAATGGCGAAATCAAGTGAGTCACCGTAAAGTACAATGTCTAGGCCGTACAGAAGTATTTAGTGATTATAGACTTAGAATCGGGATGATAACACGAGATTACAGTTTACTAGATAGAGAGCAAGCCCCTGTAGATAGCAAATTATCTAATCAATAACTTAATATATGAAAGACATTGAAATTATTTTAGAGAACACACCAGGTCAATTAGCTTTTCTCGGAAGAACGCTTGGCGAAAATGGCATAAGCTTAGAAGGTGGTGGCCTTTTTACTGTTGGTAATATAGCTATTGCACATTTCCTAGTAGAAGATGCTGAGAAAGCTAAAGAAGTACTTTATAATGTAGGTATTGAAAAAGTGTTTATTCACGATGTAATTATTCAGAATTTGAATCAAGAAATACCTGGACAGTTGGGAGCTTTTTGTGCTGAATTAGCAAAAGAGAATATAAACATTCTCATACAATACAGTGATCATTCTAATCAGTTAATTATTGTACCTGATAATTTAGAACTAGCTAGAGTAGTATCAAAACAATGGATGGAAAGTAGGAGATAAGCAATATTCTCATAAGACATTGAAAAAAACAGCGAGTATAGATGACTACACTCGCTGTTGCGAATTATAATTTAGATAATGATTGAGACATTTGTTTAACCCAAATTAAACGCTTTTAGGTATCTTAAGAACAACTGTCGTTCCTACAGCTAATTCAGAGTCTACGGTTAGTTGCCCTTTGTGTAGCTGAACTATCTTTGAAGCTAAGGATAGTCCTAAGCCAGTCCCTTTAATACCAAACGCATTACTAGAACGGTAAAAGGGAAGAAATAGTTTGTCTATGTCTTCTTTTTTTATTCCGATACCCTGATCTTTGACGAGAACGATGATAGTATCCTTATCTGTATCTAAGATTAATTCTATAGGTTCGTTCTGGGAGAACTTACTCGCATTTAGTATTACATTAGACAAAGCAAGTTCTAATAAACCACCATTGCCATTGAAGAATAGCTTGTGTAGTTCTTCTTCTGTATTGATCGTTATCTCTAGGTTTAAGTCTTTCTGAGCAGCTATCAAATGGTCTATCATCGTCCACCAAAACTCTTCGAAAGCGTGCTTATGTAATGGATAGACTGAGCTGTCTAACTGAGATAATGCCAAGAGATTATTAATCATCTGATCCATATGAATAGCATCGTTTACTACCCCTTGTAATACTGTGATATATTCTTCTTCAGAGCGAGATTGTCTCAAAGCTATTTCTGCATTCCCCATTAGAGAAGCTATGGGGGTTTTAAGCTCGTGTGAGGCGTGAGATACGAAAGCTTGTTGATTGTCAAAAGAGTCTTGTAATCTTCTAAACAACTCATTAATCGTCTCGCTTAATGTACGTATTTCATCTTTAGACATATCCTGGGTGGGGATCGGATAGAGGGTAGATATATTTTTTTTAGAGATGTGTTTATTAATACGAGTAATTGGTATCAAGAAATAACCAGCGAATAGACGAGATAGAAAAAAAGTAATCAGTAACGCAATAACTAAGCTAGCCAACATCACTGTTCTCAACTGTTGAAGTGCGGCAACGCCCTTCTCATTTGCCGCTTTAGCCATTACGATAAAGTCACCAGAATTATCTCTATAGAAGATTCCTACTACATAATCATCTCCCATCTTAGTATATACTTTTTTCTTTTGGACTACTTGTGCTAGAGTAGCTTTGTCCCATTTGAGATCGCCCTCTTCTATAAAAGTAGGCTCGTAATTAATATCATATATTCTTATTTCCTCTTGAGGTAGTGTACGTGGATATTTGCGCAAGAC
>JBOFGJ010000929.1:0-2745 GCA_051649065.1 Flavobacterium sp.
TAAAGCGCAGCGACTACGTGTATTCTAAACACATCACCGCTTTCTTAAGCTCCTTATTATAGAATAGATAAGCGCTGTCCGCTCCATACTGCTGGAATAAGTATCCCGTAAATCTTCCTATATACGTAAAGATATTACCATCCTTATCATAAGGTAACTCGGTTAGATTAGTAGAGTCATCAAACTGCATTGCTTCTTCGAAGGTAATCTCACATTCTTCTAAACAATCTCTATCTTCTTTGCTTTGGAATTGGATATCATCTAAGATTCCTCCTATTTCAGGATATTGGATATACTTTATGTTATCTTCAACGCCTTTCTCTAAACTTTCCATCGTTTCGATTTTAGATGAATAGTTGCCTATAGTCATCGGATATATCTTACCGTGTTTCTGATAATACTGCTTAGCTAGCTCGTACGTCTTCATATTTAACTCGTAAACACCTAATACCGTTCCATAATCAGATTCACTAGCTTCAGACTCAAAACGGTCTAAAAGGCTCTCTACAAGTCCTTGATCCGAATCAGGTTTTATAAAGTAGGCATGCTTACTCTTTAGCTTATTTCTATAATCAGGATAAGAAGTTGATTCAAACTGTACTAACCATATGTCTAACTCTTCAGCTGTTTGAATATTAATTCTATCGGCTCTGTACTGTTTAATCATATTTTGATTATTAATACTATTGCCTTCTACTATCTGCTTCTCGTAGATAAAATAGTTCCAATCCGCTTCGAATTGATACTTATCTCCCACTATGTCAAAACCGATCATATCTGGTCTACAATAAGCCGTGTGGTACTCCTCAGTCTCTTCTCCTACGCAGCCTTCATAGATCTCTTTAACCGATACAAAGTATAACCATTGATTCTCCTCCGGATAAAGACATTGCAAATTAATAGAGCATATTGGCAAAAAGTGTTTCTTATATTGCTCTAAGTCTCCTGTAAAAACTTGGTCATACTCAGGAAAGTATTTAATAAAATCAGGATTAATAGTCATATTTTGTTTGTATTATATAGTGGTTATACATTTACTGTAAAGGACACCTCTACTCCATATCCTTTCTCTGAATATATAACGAGATTAGCGTTTATAGATTGGGCACGTTGATGTATACTCGCAAGCCCCATACCTTCGCTTTTTATATTTAAGTCAAAGCCAATACCATTGTCCTTAACCTTGATTATGATACCCTCGTTATCTGCCGTAAAGCTAATAACACAGTGAGTAGCTTCAGAATACTTATTCACATTGTGAATAGCCTCTCTAATAATTAAATAGATATTAACTTTCTCAACTGCTGAGAGCGCATCTAAGTCTAAATCATCATCATATTCTAAAGAGAAAACAGTATGCCATGCATTCTTTTGAAGCAATACCAATTCTTCTATTAATCGAACGAAATTAGTATTTACATATAATTTACTATCCAATAAAGAATGAGAAATATCTCTAGTACTCCACTCTAGATGCTGTAACTCGACTATGAGTTTATTCTTGAGTTCTTCCTCATTCGCATTGAGCTGCTGAAGATGAAATCGGATAGTAAATATACCATTGACTATACCATCGTGAATATCCTTTGCTATTTTATTCTGCACAGCGACTTTAACCTCTGTCGCAATGGTTCCTTTTTCTAAGATTAACTCATAGATACTCTCATTAATTTCTTGTTGGCTTTTGATTAATCTGATTTCTCTATTTTTATTTCTAAACCTATAAATATACACACCTAACAGTAAAGCTATAATGATTAGAATACTGCTAATAACTAGTATTGTAATCAACTTTTTTAGTGCCACATTTTCGGTCTCTATCTTCTCTGTTTCATACGCTATACGGGCAAATCTATTGCGAGTAGAATAGTCCATTTCTTCTAAGATATGGGTTAGTCTAATCATTTCCTTTACCTGCTCATTATTCTCATATGCCTTATGAGTAACCAAAAACTCTAAGGCAATTCTCTGATCGACTTTAATATCCCTACTCTTAGACAAATCATATGACTGCTCTGCCCATTTAAACGCATTAACCGTATCTTTCGCTTCTAGATACAATTCGGCCATCACCATAGCCTGATGGTTAGCAAATAACAAATTATTAATCTCCAATGCCTTCGTATAAACTTGCTCGATATCAGCCATATAAGAGTCAATATCCCTAGTGCGCTTCGCTAGTATATCTAAAGACATATTAACCATCGCGATATTCCCCTTTAAGGCCATACTTAGAAGTGCAGGCGTATCATCATTAACATAAGTCAATCCTTTTAGAGCATACTCTTTAGCTTGCTTATAGTCTTTTAAGAGATATGTTACATCTGAGAGATTTAAGTATAGCATCATAATTGCCAATCTCAATGTCTCTTGGTCTAAGATCTGATTGGTACTAAAATCTTTTTGCATTAAGGCTAATGCACGGCTAAAATATACTTTTGCTTCACTGTAATCCTTGCGTTCTATCATACAGATCGCCATCAGTTGATTTGCTTCAAAAGGAATAGGATTAAGCGGATAATCCTTTAGCAGATGTAATACCTTAGACACCTTTACCTCACTCTCCATATGCAGTCCTTTTTCAAAAAGTAGACGAGCTTGATAAAACTCCATCTCTGCTATTTTCTCAGGATCACCTAGTGCCTTATATACATTCTCTGCTTTAATGTAGTAATAATAGGTACTATCTAAAACGTTCAAATCGTGATAATACATCCCGATATCACTATAAATACTCCCTAGCAT
>JBOFGJ010000930.1:0-9853 GCA_051649065.1 Flavobacterium sp.
CTATAATACATAAAATTTACGAACAACCTAAACCATAATATAAAACAAAAGCCATCTATAATAGATGGCTTTTGTTATTTTGATAGTAATTCTTTTGCATGTACTAATGCTGAATCACTGATATCTTTACCTGATAGCATTTGTGCTATTTCTCGTACTCTTTCTTCGTAACTTAATAAAATTAATTGAGAAGTTGTAGTCTCATCATTCGAAGTCTTAAACACCATATAATGCTGTTTACTTTTCGCAGCTATCTGAGGTAAATGGGTTATAGCAAATACTTGCATATGATTACTCATATCATTCATAATCACTCCCATTTTATCAGCGACTTCACCTGATACACCTGTATCAATCTCATCAAATATAATAGTCGGAAGATTTGAATAACGCGCTAAGATTGCTTTAATAGCAAGCATAATACGTGATAATTCTCCACCTGAAGCTACTTTCTTAAGTACTCCAAAGTCCATTCCTTTATTAGCTGAAAACAACAATTGAAGTTCGTCTTTTCCATTTGCTAAGAATCCTTTTGATATTGTAAAATCAAACTTAAAGTTTGCATTTGGAATACCAACTAACGCTAAGATCTCTAATAATTGTTTTACTAATAATGGAACAGCTTTCAACCTTGTACTTGTTAGCTCATCACCATAAGTATTTAAAACTACTTCTAAGGATGTAATCTCCTTTTCTAAAGAAATAATTTTATCATCAATTCCACTAGCTAAATCAACACGTTCTTCTAAGTTATCTCGTAGAGTAATTAACTCCTCTACAGTGCCTACTTGATGTTTTCTTTGTAAGTTATATAACAATTGTAAACGCTCATTAATCAGATTTAATTGTTCTGGATCTGCTGACACACTATCTAATTGACTTTCTATCTCATTAGATAAATCCTTCAATTCAATCTCAACGCTAACTAAGCGATTATATAATTCTTCATATTCTTTAGAAATAGAACTCGTTTTTTGTAGTAATTGTTTTACTTCTTTCAATTGGTTACCTATTCCTACTTGATCATCTGTCAGAGTACCTATTGATTGTCCAAAACACTCCCTTACAAACTCTACATTATTAAGCTTATCATACTCTTGTTCTAATTCTAATTGATCTAACCCATCTAATTTAGCTTGTATTAATTCATCTAAAAGAAAAGCATTGTAATCTTGTTCTTTTAACAAATCTGCTTGCTGTTGAATTAAATCTTTTAACTGACTTTGAGCCTTTTTATATAAGACTAACTGTTCTTTATATTTGACCAATACTTTGCCATTACCTGCTACGGCATCTACTATCTGCATTTGATAATTCTCATCAGATAATTCCATGGTCTGATGTTGTGAATGGATATCTATCAAGTGCTCTGTCAGCCTTTGCAAATCACTAAGATTTACAGGACTATCATTTACAAACGCACGAGATTTACCCGAAGGCAATATTTCTCGTCTTATGATAGTAGTATCTTCATACTCTATCTCTAGCTCAGTGAATACCTCTTTCAGTCCATACTTTGCTACACTAAATGCTCCTTCTATAACACATTTTACTTCCTTATCCTTTAATGAAGATAAATCTGCACGCTTTCCTTCCAAAAGACCTAATGCACCTAATACAATAGATTTACCAGCTCCTGTTTCACCTGTAATAATGGAGAATCCATTAGAGAAGTCAATCTCTAAGGTATCAATTAATGCAAAATTCTTTATTGTTAATGATATAAGCATATTGTCTAGTTTTATAACTATAAACTATTCCATTTTAAGCCATTCAGTGGAGCTAATTTATTTAATAACTCTACTACTCTCTTTTTATTCCTATCTGTTACTCCTCCATAAATTCCACTCAATTCATCTGTCTTTGAATCAAAAAAAACACGAGTCATAAAAGAGTTTGGTCTAGAATTATTCAAATTCTCTAACGAAACTAAACCTTGAAGTATCCCATCACGTCCCTCCTCTACACTAGTGCTCATTTTGTCAAGACCTAAACGATGATATTTATACAAAGCTTCTTTATAAGAAGAACCAACTCCCGATGTTAAATCTGTAATAAACGCAGAACGAGTATTGTTACCATCCCCTTGCTTCCATCCACGATAATTAGATTGTTGTGCTAAAGAAGCAATCGTATTAGCTGTTTGAAGATACTGACTTCCTCCTCCTAAACTAAAAGTCTCTGCATCTAATCCAATGATTAGATTAGCATAAAAACCTATTAAGGAAGTAAGATTGGAATCATAAGATGTAGGATTATAATACAAGGATTCAAACTCAATATAATTAAAAGTAATATCCTTGTCATTAAACATCAGAACTTGAGTTGAGTAACTTGAATCATAAACAGGTCTAGATGATTTTACTTGAAGAGTACCAGATACTGTATTATTACCATAAGTAGTAACATTTAGAAAAAACATACACTCAATTTTCTCCATTGGAGCAAACTTCTTAGATGTCCAACTAGTATTATTAATAAAGTCTTTAAGAGACTTCTCTAAAGATTTAAAATAAGCTTGATTACTACTACCTACTTGGCTATAATTTACAGTTACTGTTGCATTCAATTCTTGAGCATAGCTACTTAGAACTATAAAAAACAAACCGAAAAGCCAAACAAGTTTATTCATAATGCTTAATTATCTTATCTATAATATCTTTTGCCACTGCTTCTTTAGGTTTTAACTCTAAAGGTTCTATATTAAATTTTCTATCTATAAAGGTAACCTTATTCGTTGGTTTTCCAAAACCAGCTCCTTCATCTTTTAAAGAATTTAAAACTATTAAATCTAAATTCTTCTTAGTGATTTTAGCTTTTGCATTTTCTATCTCATTTTGAGTTTCTAATGCAAAACCTACTAAGAACTGATTATTCTTTATAGCACCTAATGAAGCTAATATATCAGGATTCTTATCCATCTCTATTATAAACTCTTCACTATTCTTTTTAATTTTCTCTGTCGCTACTGTTTTTGGTCGATAATCCGCCACTGCTGCAGCTGCAATTACTGCATCTACATTTCCGAAATATTGATGACAAGCATTGTACATTTCTAAAGCAGACATAACACGCACCACTTCAACATTAGTATGTGATATTTTTTGATTTGTTGGCCCTGTCACTAAAATAACTTTAGCTCCTTGTTTCGCTGCTTCAAAAGCAATATCAAACCCCATCTTACCCGAAGAATAATTACCTATAAAACGTACAGGATCTATTGGTTCGTATGTTGGCCCAGCTGTTATAAGAAGTTTTTTTCCTTTTAAAGGCAAATTAGCATTAAACAGATTAGTAACGGACGCTACTATTGTCTCTGGCTCTGCCATTCTCCCTTTACCTATTAAACCACTAGCTAGTTCCCCATCTTCAGCAGGAATAACAATATTTCCAAAGCTCTCTAATAAACTTAAATTTCTTTCTGTTGTAGGATGAACATACATATCTAAATCCATTGCAGGAGCAACCATTATAGGGCATTTTGCAGAAAGATATGTAGCTATTAAAAGATTATCACAATAGCCATTAGCCATTTTAGCTAAAGTATTTGCTGTTGCTGGAGCTATGATCATTAAATCTGCCCACAATGCTAAATCTACGTGATTATTCCATGTTCCTCCTTGATCACCTGCGTTAAAGAAGTTAGTATATGCAGGTTTCTTTGATAGAGTTGCTAAAGTATAAGGAGTTACAAATTGATGAGAAGCAGGTGTCATGATTACTTGAACCTCGGCACCTGCTTTTATTAGTAAACGTACTAAGTGAGCCGTCTTATACGCGGCAATTCCACCAGTTACACCTAGTATTATCTTTTTACCGCCTAAACTTGTCATCATTAGTATTGTTTAATTTAGTCTACTTTTTTGTATGAAACTTTACCTTCTAACCACTCTTCTACAGCTAACGCTTGAGCTTTAGGTAACTTTTCGTAAAATTTAGAAACTTCAATTTGTTCTTTATTTTCAAATACCTCGTCTAAACTATCATTGTAAGTAGCGAACTCCTCCAACTTGTCTACCAATTCATTCTTGATGTCAGTGTTGATTTGATTTGCTCTCTTAGCAATTATAGTAATCGCCTCATAAATATTCCCTGTAGGCTCTTCAATCTTACTTTTGTTGTAAGTAATCGTGTTTACTGGAGCATTTGTTTTCTTTAAATCCATCTCTTTCGCTTAAGTTATTTTGAAAATTTCGCTAATTCATCATTAATATTCTCAAGCATATTATCTGCTTGACTTTTGTATTTTGTTTCAGCATTAAATCGCACTAATACATCATACATTGATTTTGCTGTTTTAAGACGCTCTTCCATTTTATAATGAACACTATTCATTGCCAATTTGTAAGCAGAATCAAACTTATAAAATAAAGCCTCTTCTTTATATTTTGTACCAGGAAAATCATAGATAAAGTTATCTAGTGCAATGATTGCAGCACCATAATTTCTTGTCCACTCTCCAATGGTATTCAACTGTTTTGCATTTTCAAAAGTCTTCTGTTCTATCTTTTGATTCATCTCTGTCATAATTGTATTCGCTTCAAATACGTAAGTTGAACCAGGATATTGATCAATAAACTTTTGTAGTTTCTCTATTATCTCATAAGTAATTCTTTGATCTAAAGAATATACAGGTGACAAAGCTAAACCTGATTTGATCTCCATTAATAGAGCTTCTTCTCTTCTCTCACTTCTTGGATACGTTGCTGCAAAGTTTTTAAACCTTGGTGCAGATAATTCGTAATCTTTTGTCATGTAAGTCGCCATAGCGAAGTTAAAAAACATATCTTCTGCTTTGGGATTTGCTCTATAAATACTCTCTAATTGCTCATAAAGACGAATTGCATTTCTATATTTTTTCTTTTCAAAAAACTGATTAGCAACTTCTTTTTTATACTCATTATCCTCTGTTTTCAAGGCCTTTTGCATAGGACCACAGCTTGCAATTGAAAGCATTAGGATTGACAATCCAATATATTTTTTCATAAATGTTTTTCGTTGTTTTTGACAAAAGCATTTCCAAGATAGTCCTGTAAAAGCAAATGCAAATTTAAATTAATAATTGCATTATACAAAAAGCTTTTTAATATAAAAAGAAAAGATGTCTAAAATGACATCTTTTCCTATAAATCATTATATCCTAAACGATTAAATTGTAGCGTTAGTATTTCCTTGTTGGTTAAAGTTTTTGATATCGTTATCAAATAAATACAAACCACCTTTATCATCTCCGATAAGGTTTATTTTATCTAAGATTGTACGTGCTGTAGCTTCTTCTTCTATCTGCTCTGCTACATACCATTGTAAGAAATTATGTGTTGCATAATCTCTTTCTTCTAAAGCTACATGCACTAACTCATTGATACTTTGAGACACAAAAACCTCATGATCAAATAATTGTTTAAACAAAGCTTTAAATGAAGTATGATCTAACTCTGGTTTAGTCACGGCAGGAATAACCGCTTGACCTCCTCTTTGGTTAACATACTTCACTAGTTTTAACATATGTTGGCGCTCTTCATCAGATTGAGCAAACATAAATGTTGATATACCTTCGAACCCTTGTATTTCTGCCCAAGAAGCCATTTCTAAATATATTTGTGACGAATCACCTTCTATTTTTATTTGCTCGTTAAGCGCTTTTTCTAATTTTACTGATAACATAACTTTCTTTTTTTAATTAAGCAATTTGTATTCTTTTTCTATTCTCAATGCTAATTCAGCATCAACAGGAACTAAAGGTAAGCGCAATGTGTTTCCCATTACACCTTCCACTTTTAATATCTCTTTTATTCCAGCAGGATTACCTTGCTCAAATATCATATCTATAATAGGCATTAATTGATATTGTAGTTCAAAAGCTTCCTTTACATTTCCTTTTAAACCAAAGCGAATCATGTCAGTAAATTTCTGTGGCACTCCTTGTCCAATAACAGAAATAACTCCCGCTCCACCGCCTAACACTAAAGGCAATGCTATAGCATCATCCCCAGAAATGATTAAGAAATCCTTACGCGTACTTTGACGTATAAGTTCCATTCCTTGTATCATGCTTCCAGCAGCTTCCTTTATACCAATTATATTACTAAACTCATTGGCTAAACGAACTACTGTACTCACAGCCATATTACTACCTGTTCTACCTGGAACATTATATAAAATAATAGGCAACTGACTCTTAAGTGCTATTTGCTTAAAATGCTGATAAATCCCTTCCTGTGTTGGCTTATTATAATAAGGCGATACTGATAATATAGCATCAAATCCCTCTAAATTCTCTTCAGTTAATTCCTCTAATACAGCTTGTGTATTATTTCCACCTACTCCTAATACTAATGGCAATCTTTGCTTATTAGCCTTTATAACGGTACGTTTGACTAATTGTTTCTCTTCGTTGCTAAGCGTTGCTGATTCACCTGTAGTTCCTAATACTACTAGATATTCTACTCCTCTTGCTGTTGTGTATTCTACCAAATCCTGTAATGCTTCTACATCTACAGAAAAATCGTTTCTAAATGGCGTTACTAATGCCACTCCCGTACCAATAAGTGATTGCATAGTTATTTTAAATTATTAATGTTTAAAAACGTTTATATATTTATATAAATTCTCAATAAAATTGTCTACTTCTAGACCTTCTAATGCTAAACTAAAATGATTTAGCACTGTATCCTCGCTCGAAACACCTACTTTAAATAAAGCATTTGACTTTGCTGTAACCCACATTAGTGGCACAGCCTTATTAGTATAATAACTAATTAATATATCAAATCGTTTCTCTATAAAATCGAGTATCTCAATATGTTCAGTAGTACCAGAAACCGTAAAATCTTTCATTCCAAAACACCCCTGTTCTAATATTTTCTTATTCTCTGAAGTGTAAATTAAAACCTTGATCTTAACTCCACTCACACCTTTTTTTTCAATTGCTTTGATTAATTCAGGAACAATAAGAGCATCTGACTTATTAACCAAGATTCCTACCTCTTTAAACTCGTATTTAAAATCTATAGGTAATGCTTTTAATGTTGACTTTTCTACTACTTTACTGAGTGACCTTTTCTTTAAAGTATTAAACCACATATAAGTTACTATTTTTGTAAAGATAAACAAATAGCTAAATACGCAATACTACTTTTAACATTGAATTATTGTAAAAGATCTAAAAACTCACTCTCTGTTAATATGGTTATACCTAATTTGTTTGCTTTTTCTAGTTTAGATGGTCCCATTTTATCACCTGCTACGACATAATCTGTCTTAGAAGTAATAGAACTTCCCACTTTTCCACCATGATCTTCTATAACCTGCTTTATTTCGTCACGAGACATCTTTTCAAATACCCCAGAAACTACCAAAGTTTTCCCTAATAAAACATCTGATATGACTGTCGACTCCTTTTCTTCCAAAACAAACTGCACACCATAATCTTTTAGCCTACCTATAATACCTTTGTTCACATCACTACTAAAGAAATCTATCACACTCTGTGCAATACGCTCTCCTATCTCATCTACCATAATCAACTCCATCAACGGAGCTACTGCTAAAGCATCAATGTTTTTATAGTGATTAGCTAATTTCTTTGCTACTGTTTCACCTACATAACGGATACCTAAAGCATAAAGAACTCGTTCAAACGGAATCTGTTTAGACGCCTCTATACCTTTAATTAAGTTATCTGCAGACTTCTCTCCCATGCGTTCTAACCCTAGAACTTGTTCTTTTCTCAATTCATACAGATCTGCATAATTTTCAACCAATCCATTTTTGTATAATAGAACTACCGTTTCTTCACCAAGTCCATCTATATCCATCGCCTTACGAGAAATATAATGCTGTATTCTACCAGCTATCTGAGGTGGACAACCATAAACATTAGAGCAATAATGCTGAGCTTCCCCTTCACTTCGCTTTAATTTAGTACCACACTCTGGACATTCTTTAATGTAAATAGTACGCTCTGAATCAGCAGGTCGTGCATCTAAATTAACCCCAACAATCTTTGGAATAATCTCTCCACCTTTCTCTACATATACAGAGTCGTTTACTCGAATATCAAGCTTTGCTATCTGATCTGCATTATGCAGTGATGCTCTTTTTACTATTGTACCGGCTAATTGCACAGGTTCCAGATTTGCCACAGGCGTTATAGCTCCAGTACGTCCTACTTGATAAGAAATAGAATTTAATACAGTTTCTACTTGTTCAGCTTTAAACTTATAGGCTATAGCCCACCTAGGCGCTTTTGATGTATATCCAAGCTCATCCTGATAATGTAATGAATTTACTTTTATCACCACACCATCTGTCTCGTAAGGTAACTCATGCCTATGCACATCCCAATATGAAATAAACTCAAATACTTCTTCAATATTCTTTGCTAACTTCGAAATGGTAGGTACTTTAAAACCCCATTCTCTAGCTTTATCTAAACTCTCATATTGAGTTGTCACTCCTAAATCACTTCCTACTACATAATATAATAAACAATCAAGAGGTCTCTTAGCTACCTCTGCACTATCTTGAAGTTTCAAACTTCCCGATGCAGTGTTTCTAGGATTAGAATAAGGTGTTTCCCCTATTTCTATCAATTCCTGATTCATCTTTTCAAAACCAGCTAACGGCAATACAATCTCTCCACGGATATCAAAACTAGCAGGATAATCTCCTTTTAATTTAATAGGAACAGACTTAATCGTACGGATATTATTAGTAACATCATCTCCCTGTACACCATCTCCTCGTGTAACAGCTCTTACGATCTCACCATTTTCATAAGTTATACTAATCGATGCACCATCATATTTTAATTCACAAGTAAACTCTACAGGTACGTCTCCTAAAACCTTCTGTACACGTTGTTCCCAATCAAGTAAATCTTCTTTAGAATACGAATTATCTAAAGAATACATACGATGACGATGTGCTACAGTATTGAAGTTCTTAGTTATTGCCCCTCCCACTCTTTGAGTAGGTGAGTTCACATCATAATATTCAGGATGTGCTAATTCTAGTTGCTCTAATTCCTTTAATTTTTGATCAAAATCAAAATCTGAAATAGTAGGATTGTCTAACACATAATAATTATAATTATGGTCATTTAACTCTTTGCGCAGTAACTCTAATTGTGCTTTAATATCCATCAACCTATTATTTATAACTTAAGCATTTCTTTAAATTGACCATATAAATGGCCCTCACTTAAGATAGCTCCTTG
Source organism: Flavobacterium sp. (assembly GCA_051649065.1). GTDB lineage: Bacteria > Bacteroidota > Bacteroidia > Flavobacteriales > Flavobacteriaceae > Flavobacterium. The sequence continues at coordinate 9,221 of JBOFGJ010000930.1, forward strand.
CTGTATTAAACTAAAAACCTCTTCATTTCGATTCTCGCCGAAGTTTTTTCCTCCGTGTCTTACCTCAACATCTTCCGTGAATATCGCATCAGATAACCACTGTAAACCTTCCTTCGTTAAAAAGTCTATATCTGCTTGCTTAGCTTTAATAACAATAGTCTTAATCTCCTTATCATCAAATCCGAATAAAAAGATATAGTTCTTAGAATAATGTTCTAAATATTTAGCTGTATTTAAAACACCTTCCCAAATCAAATCAGAGAATATATCTAATTCTTGATCTGCTACTTCAGGCTTTTCCTCCTTTATCTTATCCCATTCATCTTTATCTATCTGCTGTGAAGCTAAAAAGTTAATAAACTCTGGGTGTAACTCTTCGAATTGTTCTTTAGTAAGCCTAGTGTATTTCATATTATTTATTGCATTTGGAACAAAGATAACATCTTCATCGCAATTCATATAATCTTGTAATTATTAATTCTCAACAATCTCTGCTAATGACTTTTTCTTTGAAGTCGCGTATTTCAAAGGAACATAGTCTGCCTCAACCACATCCATCTCGTAAAAACTCATTGATCTTAAATCGTAAATAAAAGTGCCAACAGTAACGATACGATCTTCATAATTTTCATA
>JBOFGJ010000931.1:0-3261 GCA_051649065.1 Flavobacterium sp.
TTGGTTTGGCAGGAATAATTCTATTATTAGGTAAATAATAAATATAATCTGGTGTGTGTAACTCAATCTTACAACTCGAAATAGCCTCTCTAAACACCTCTACAGTATACTCCTCTAGCTCTTTTAGTTTTAAATCCTCGACCACACATGGTGTAGCTACTGCCATCGTATGTTTATTGGTCATTTCTAAAATCATGACCTTATACATCTCCTTTAAACTAGGGTTAGAGACAAGTGTAAATACCTCATCAAGATGAATAATACTCCCTTGTATCATCTGAGACTGCCAATATGTATGCACTTCTTCTGAAAATCCGCTCATTCTTTTCTTATATATTACTTCTTACTTAGTAGAAGATTCTACTAAACTAGAAGAATTAAACTGGCTAATATTAGTCATTTTATTCTGGAATACTAACATCAACACTCCTATTAATATAAAAGGTACGCTTAACCACTGTCCCATATTAAACATCATGTTCTGTTCAAAGGCCACTTGATCTTCTTTAAAAAACTCTAGTATAAATCGCGTACTGAACATTAATATCAAGAAGTAAGCAAACACTACTCCATTATTCTTTACTTTATGACTGTGATATAAAAACCACAAAAATACTCCTGTAATGATATACCCAAATGCTTCGTAAAGCTGTGTAGGGTGACGCGGTATCATGTCATCATTAGCAAAGATTACTCCCCATGAACCGTCAGTTGGCTTACCATATATCTCTGAGTTCATAAAATTACCAAAACGTATAAACGCTCCTGCAATAGGCACCCCTAATGCAATCTTATCTAATATCCACAATACTCCTATTTTATACTTACGGCAATATAGGTAAATAGCTAATAACACTCCTATCGCTCCTCCATGACTGGCTAATCCCATAAAACCTACATACTGATAAGTACCATTTACTTTAGCAAAAGGAATGATAATCTCTAAAGGATTCTGCATATAGTAATCAAACTCATAGAACAAACAATGTCCTAATCTAGCTCCTACTACTGTACCGACTATGATATATAGAAGTAATTTATCTAAGTAAAACTGAGGGATACGCTCTTTATCAAAGACATAACTCACTATCTTATATCCCAATATTATCCCTAGGGCAAAAAGAACTCCGTAATATCTCACAGGAACTGATCCTATCTTTATCATTTCTGGGTTGGCATCCCATAGCACAGCTACTAAATTCATCTATTTAGTTTAATTATTAACAAGATTACAAAGTACAGTAATTTAGCTTAGCTATACTTATAATATTATCTTAATTAATGTATTTGTGATTTTGTTGTTTCGTTGATTGTTATCTGAATTAGAATTAAAGGATTTAAAAATTAATAGGATATAATAAGTACAGACGCAATACTTTGCATCTCACACAATCCCATAATCCCCAGCCACGAAAATTATCCTGACAAAGGAAGGATTGCCCCCTATATATCTACAATCAAAATCATTGTTCATTCCTCATTGTTCATTCCTCATTGTCAATTGTTCATTCTCTAAAGTGTTGCATCGCTTCTAAAATGGATCGAGGCTCCCTCGGTTCTATAGACATAAGTTTTTCTGCAGTAGTCACCTCTACTGTATTCGTTGTTGTAGCTATCTGTTCCTTCTGATCACACTCAGTTCCTACCTCATTTTCTGTTGTTGTATCATACTTACTTATTTCTTCATTCCGAGACACCGCTACTTCCTCTTTCTCTACTAGTGAAGCCCCTTCACTCTGTGGTACTATTACTTCTTCTTGTTCTACCAATGGAGCTTCTTCTACCCCTAATTCTATAATATTGTGATATGTACTTGTACTTACCAGTTTACCATTCGCAGATTTCCACACGCTCCACAAGTGTATGTCCCCCTCTACCCATTCAGTAGGGAGGTCAAAGTGAACAAATTTATCTTCTCTTTTTGCTATCGATTCTATAAAGTCAAACTCATCTAATACCTCACTATACACTACCATCGTTAGGCGATCTGTCCCTTTGCTCAAGACATTGGTGATACTCTCGTCCCATGACACCTTTACTCGTCCTGTCTTTAAGCGAGTAATCTTCTTCATTGCAGCTGCAGGTAGCGTACCCATAGACAACAAAACCGTAGATATATCGATACAAGGTTCACCATCTATCATCAACACTCCTTCCTTAAGCAACATCGATACAAGCTGTTCTTTTCCTGTAGCTAGCTTATTATTAATCATGGCAAGTGGGTAATGCTCATTAACGAAGTCCTTCACCTTACTCGCAAAAGTGGATACTATTCCCATCTTACTGCGTTGTATGATTTGCTTATCACTTGGTTCCTTATGTGACTTACTGGGTTTAGTACGCAAAAGATTTCTACCCCTCCATTTAAAACCAACCACTGGTCCTATCTTTCCATTCACTCCACCTAGTATTCCTTCTTTTATCTCTGCCATAGTACTATTTTTTTATTTACAAGATATAAACAACAGCAACACAATTATTTAACCTATCAAACAATCACTAAATAGAATAAACCTTGGCTATATATGGGCTAAGAGCTATTTCTGCCTCCCGATGAAGATTATCAAAGTAGCCTATTCTGCTTTTTTAGACTTTATCTTATACAATTCGGTATTTTAAAAGAAGGACAGTAATTAATCAATTCATGGACAATCCTTGGTCAAAACAATCTTTTTGCCCACTATTCATTAGTTATTCTCCATAAACTGTCCAACAAGCTAGGTTGAGAACAGTGTTTACAAGGGATTAGAGTGTAGATCTATTATAACCAAAAACAAACAAAACACTATATATCAATAAATTACATAAAAAACAAAGCAAAAAAATGACTAGGACATTTTTCTATTTTATTTCAATTAGTTTCCATTAAAGTGCTTTTAAACAAAAAATAAGAAAGAACTGCAGCTGTGAAGACTCGAAAATAAAGGCATATAGCTGTATTTTAAAAAAAGTGGTGCTGTATTTTTTTAGAGTTTAAAAAAATATGTTTCATTGACTACTCGACTCCTTGAATATTTCATATTTTTTAGAAGATGACATTCTAAAAACCTCATAATCTTAAAACTATAACACAATATTGACTATTAATTAACAAGAAAACTTCGCAATAAACGAACTAAAAAATTTTTGTTCAGTATATTTGAGTGAAACATAAAATAAGATAATCATGACTACTATGAAAGCAGCTCGCTGGTATGCGGCAAAAGATATTAGAGTGGAACAAACAGAAATACCTACTCCTGCTAAAGGACAGGTAAAAGT
>JBOFGJ010000932.1:0-5076 GCA_051649065.1 Flavobacterium sp.
TAGAAATTTTTTATTGAAATATGGTAAGGTCAAAAATCCTAATGATTTTCCTACATTTCAAATTAATCAAAATAATAATACAATAATATTAAATAAAAACTATACTTTTAAATGTTCCTAACAAGGGGAAGATTACATAAAGATTTATATTTTTTAATAGATTATCAACCTTTTCGGAATATTCTAATTTTTCTTCTGTAGTTAAATATCTATTTTTCTCTACACTTTTCATGAACTTATTACTAAAACCATTAAGATTAATGTAGTTTATAAAAGAATAATCATTATCAGATAATTCTTTTAAATAATTTACGTAATAATTTGATATTGAATCAAAATCTTCTATATCTTGATTTAAAAATTCATTTATTGTCATTTAGTTTGTATATAATTGTAGATAACATTGTTTTTTTACAAAACTACTATAGCTTTAGTTTCGTGTAAATAACAAATATATAAATTAATCTAATTTATAACCATTATTGTATAAAATGGTATTAATAATGCAAAACAATTTGTGCAATTAGAATAATAAAGGCTAGAATAATTTTTTTTGGAGGATTAATTAAAATGTTGATTAATCTTATTTTTAAGGTTTTTATAGTACTTTTCTTTTTCAGCAGTTAGTTTACTATCTAAAGAATAACATATATCTATTAATTCATAAAGCTGTACCTTAGTTCTTAATATAAAAATAGATTCAAATTTGATATCAAGTACTTGACATATTAATAAAATATTAGACCAAGAGCTATAATGTTCAGCCCTTTCAATTCTTCCAATGGCAGTATTATTAGAACGGATTAAATCTCCTAGATCAAACTGAGATAACCCTTTTTTTAATCTCTGAATTCTAATATTTAAGCCTATATGAATATTTATTATTTCTAATTCTTCTGAGGAAAATACAGTCATCCTGTAAATTTTGGAATTATATTAATATTTATTCGATACAAATTTGTATTGGTTAATTTTTTGTTATATATTTGTTATTGAAATACAGTTATATATAAAATATAAGGTAAATATTACTTAAATCTCGCTTTGAAAACTGGCACTTTTCTAAATATGGAACGAGAAAAATAAGTAGATTTGCTCACGACCTAGGCGTGAGTCATTTTCTATTGTTCCATATGGTATGCCAGTACCTCAAAGCAATTAAGATGATTTTCACGCCTTTTTGTTTTTGGTCGTTTCTTCCATAATAATTAGCACTGAACTTCATAAAATAAATACACTTGGTTTTATTCCTCTACAAATCAAGTAAAATACACTCTCTATAAATATGTGTTTCTTATAATAGAAATACACAGACGGTTATTCAATTCTAATAGAATTGAAAAGTGATAGAAAAAGATTTCTCAATAACTAGAAATGACAGAATATTAGAGAAATAATGTGTTAAAAAGAGTTAAAATCCTGTATCGGTGTATATCGAAAATGATACTTTTCTGTATCGGTTGTGTATCCGCGCTGTATCCATTCTGTATCCATTGTATATGCGTTCCGTATGGTTTGTTCGAGGTTCGTGTATCGATGTTGAGTTGTAAAATGTATAGATTGGATTTGAGGCTCAGAATGACAGAAAAGAATATTCACCACATAGATACATAGAACTGGATGATGAAAAATAAAGAGCAATAGAGAAGATAAATCTATTAAACAGAGTAAAGAAATCGCTATGTTTCAGTTTACTGAACTATACAATCTCTAAAAAAAGATAAAAACTATGTTTCTATTGTGGTTAAAGATAGAATTGATTAAAAAACACGTAAAACGTTAAGCTTACAACGTAAAACATAACAAAAACCCCTTTCCCAAAAACAAAGTTGGCGCGATGTACAGGAAAAGGAGTGGCTTTTAAAACTAATGTTGAATTAAAAAAACTTATGTAAAATTATGAAAGAGTAAACAGATTCACACTCTATCCCCCGAAGACACCCTAAGAAGAAAGTAAATGATCTTCATAAAGTAATTAGTGTTAAATTTTAGTTTTCATTTATTAATGTATTTTTTAAAACTTGTCTATATCGGGGGATTTATAAAGGATGCGATTCTGAGACAAGCTCAGAATGACAGCGAGATAAGAGCCTAAAGAGAAATTGGATATATTAAGAGGATTAGTAGTTCTTTATTTTATTACGTTCATTTTTTCCTTGATGAAAAAACGAACCAAAAAAATCAAGTCTGTGCTTACAAGTCGGTCAATAACGGCTATTCGCTAAATGCTTTAGAACATTCGCATATGAAATGCGAACATAAATCATTTTTAACGCTCTTTACGCCGAATTGACACTCGACTTTTCAGCAATGACGATTTATAAATTCGTTGTTATAAATGGATTTGAGTATTGAAAAAAGAGTTAAAAATCCGACGATTTAGAATAGAAATGATAACGAATTTGAATATTGAAAAAGGATGTAGAAAATGTCATATGATTTGGAGGCGAGTGTCAAAAAGTTGAAGTAAATGGTTAAAATGTTTTACTGTTTGCGCAGCAAATGATTTAAAATATTGAATGGCTGAAACTAATTTTGACCGTCGAAAATCAAAGACAAGAGTTTTTTGATTACTTTTTTGCTCATTTCCCCGTAGGGTATATGAATACCGATAATTAAAATAGATAAGCTATGAATAAAAAAGTGATAGAAAGTATTTTAAATTCATTTTTGTCTTGACACAAAAACATTTGAAATTAAAAGGAGAAGCTCCACTGGAGCTTAGGTAAAAATTGTTACAAGTTGATTAATAATTATATGTTCATTTTTGTCTTGACACAAAAACGAACCAAAAAAGTCAAGACGGCGATTTTCGACGTTCAATTAGCATTTCACGCACTAAAAAGATTAAATGATTCGCTATCGCTCACTAATCTTTTTTACGCTTGTTTCAATGGATTGAAACTCGTCTGCAAATCGTATGTCGACTCTAAAACGCGTTATAAAAAGTGAATTTGAATATTAATAAGAATAATGACGTAAAACGTTAAGCGTAAAACTTATAACGTAAAAACAAAACCCCTTTCCCAAAAACAAAGTTGGCGCGATGTACTGGAAAAGGAGTGGTTTTTAAAACTAATGTTGAATTAAAAAACTTATGTAAAATTATGAAAATATTTTACTTTAAACTCAATAGACATACAATAAGTGTGCTATTGGGATTGGTTTGTGCTACACCCCTATTTGCACAAACAGGAAAAACCGTGACTGGAACGGTGAAAGATCATAACCATTTGCTCTCTGGCGTGGTGGTAACAGAAGAAGGTACACAGAATAGTGTGCGAACTGATGCGAATGGATATTATTCATTGACCTTACAACAAGACAATGCTAAACTTATTTTTGAGCAATTGGACTTCCCTATTCGTGAAGAAGAGGTATTGAATAGAAGCGTGATAAATGTAAGTTTCACAAAAGAAGAGAATGATGGGATTCAGCTAAAAGATGTGGTGATAAATGCAGGGTACTATGCTGTAAAGGACAAAGAACGAACAGGGTCTATTGCACGTATTACCGCTAAGGAAATAGAGAATCAGCCCGTAGATAATTTTTTAGCAACGCTACAAGGGCGGATGGCAGGAGTAGAAATAACTCAAGAAAGTGGTGGTTCTGGAGGTGGATTTCAGATAAAAATACGGGGACAGAACAGTTTAAGACCCGATGCCAATCAACCTTTATTCATTATAGATGGCATCCCCTACTCTTCGGATCCCATTGGAGGAACATCTACCTCTGGAAACAGACCTTCTTTTACAAGTCCGTTATCTACGATTAACCCTGCTGATATAGAAAGTATAGAAGTACTGAAAGATGCCGATGCCACTGCTATTTATGGTTCGCGTGGAGCAAATGGTGTGGTACTCGTTACAACCAAACAAGGGAAAATAGGTGCTACACAGGTAAGTATTCGGACATCGATGGGATTAGGAAAAATTACACGCCCTTTGAAATTGATGAATACCGAACAATACCTTGATATGCGTAGACAGGCTTATGCCTATGATGGTATTTCTACTTATCCTACAAATGCTTATGATATAAACGGAACATGGGATCAAACCCGATCTACCGATTGGCAAAAAGAATTAATTGGAGGTACAGCAGAATATAACACGATACAAACTTCTATAAGTGGTGGTAATACCGCTTTTAATTATACCGTGAATGGTACACATCACGAAGAAACTATTGTTTATCCAGGATCATTTAAATATTTGAAAAATGCTGTTCATTTGGCTTTAAACTACAAGGATAAAAAGTTTAATTTCTTATTTACAGGTAATTATAGCAATCAAAATAACAATCAACCTTCTACTGATTTAACAACCGTTGCAAGAGAATTAGCACCCAATGCACCTGCTTTATATGATGAGAATGGACAATTGAATTGGGCAAATAATACATGGACCAATCCATTGGCAAGTTTAGAGTCTAAATTTCTATCAAAAATAGATAATCTAACCGCTAATATGATGTTGAGTTATGCTATTTTACCTGATTTAACTTTTAAAACCAATTTAGGCTTTACCCAATTGCATAGCCAAGAGTTGAGAACTTTTCCGTCGACGATGTATAATCCTTCTTCTGGACAAGGTAGTGAATCATCAAGTGTAGAATCTAATCAAACGAATCGTTCTTCATGGATTATAGAACCTCAACTAAGTTGGGATAAGAAATGGAATCAACATCGTTTTTCTTTTCTTATAGGTGCAACTTTTCAGGATCAAACAACTGATAGGCTGTATTTAACTGCCGCCGATTTCCCTTCCAATGAAATGTTATTGTCTTTGTCTACTGCTGCTTTACAATTAATAGGCTTAGATGAAAAAACAAATTACCGTTATCAAGCTTTTTATGGACGATTGAATTACATCTTACATGATAAATATATACTTAACGTAACAGCTAGACGAGATGGCTCGAGTCGTTTTAGTCCTCAGAATAGATATTCTAATTTTGGTGCAATTGGTGCGGCTTGGCTATTCACAAAAGAGGATTTTATAAAAAACAATAGATGGTTGAGTTTTGGGAAATTACGTGGTAGTTATGGAATTACAGGAAGTGATAATATTGGAG
>JBOFGJ010000933.1:0-1111 GCA_051649065.1 Flavobacterium sp.
CAATAATTTTAGTCTATCTTCAGAAGTCAGTGTGCTACTATACATCGAGAATCTATTAAGAGAATCTATTTCTTTAAAGTAAATACTTGTTACTCCATTATATTTATTATGAGGAACTATAATCTTAGCTAATCGATTATCTATAGTATCATAGTAATAAAAATGTTCTATATCAATAGAACTACTTAAGTCTGATAGAGAAGTAAGTAATAATGTAGGTAGAAATGGTTCATGTATTTTAGCTTTTTGGTTGATGTTATCAATTAAAATGTATTCACTAAAACTATTAGAATACCAACCAAAGTCAGAAAATATAGAATCTTGCTTATCTGTGATAATTACATCGATGCTAGAATCTATTGCTTGTATCTTTCCTAGTTTCCAATTAGAAGGAACTGTTATGCTGTAAGTATTTGTTTCTAATATGTGTTTAGATTGTGTGTCTGTACAAGATATTCCTGTGCTTATTAAAATGGTTAAGCAAAGTAGTTTTACAGTATTTGTCATTGCTGATATTTTGTATTTGTGTATTTAAAAGTAATAAATATTATTAGTAATATGAATTATGTTGCATTATTCTTTGTATATTCGATATTGAAAAAGAAATATTAAAGTGGCAAATGGCAAAGAAAAAGAAAACACTTCCTAAAGACTTTCAAGAGCTAATAGATAAGAATGATATAAAAGTTCTAAAGAAAGTATTTGATACTTGTGAAATAGAGGCTAGAGGAGGCTATGGTAAAACTACAGCTCTTAGTTTTTATAATGTAAATGACGACTTCGCTCGTTGGTTGGTAGAGAGTGGAGCTGATATTGATGCTGTAGACTCTTATAAACGGACAGCCTTACATGAACACGCCTCTAGACGTAAGGGAAAAATAGCTGTTTTTTTAGAACTTGGTGCTAATATACATGCAGTAGATACTTATGGTAGTACAGCGTTGCATTTTGCGGCAGGACATGGATTTAATGAGGATGCTACTAAGAGATTGTTAGAGGCGGGAGCTAATGTAAATATTTGAGATTCATATAAACAGACACCTTTAAAAAGTGCATTAAGAAGAGCAAATAATATTGATTTGCCTGCTTTAGTTTCCATAGTTAAGATTCT
>JBOFGJ010000934.1:0-4531 GCA_051649065.1 Flavobacterium sp.
ATATAAGCAATAAATGAAGCTCCTGTTAGGGTACCTTCACCTAATACTAGGTGTCCACCATATACTAATAATACAGCGATAGTCACGATACCTAAAAACTCACTTAATGGAGAAGATAAGTTCTGACGGTTAAGGATAGTATTGTTTAGTTCATAAAACTTCTGTGTAGAATCTTGGAATTTGTCATTGAATGTTTTCTCAGAGTTAAAGCTCTTGATTACTTTTAGTCCAGAAAGAGATTCTTCTATGATAGACATAAAGTAACCTTGCTCTTCAGATGCCTTCTGAGAACTTTTCTTTAGAGTTTTACCAACTTTAGAAATGATCACCCCAGATACAGGAACAAAGATAAATACGAATATTGTCAACTCTGTACTAATCGCAAACATTGCTAATATCGTAAATACAATAGTTAGTGGTTCTCTAACGACTACTTCTAAGATAGATAAGAACGAGTGCTGTATCTCTAATACATCAGATGTAATACGAGAAATAACATCTCCTTTTCTCTTTTCTGAGAAGAAAGATAAGGGTAACTCTAACGACTTTTTATACATTGCATTGCGGATGTCTTTTAAAACACCATTGCGCAAAAATGTAATAAAATACATCGCCCAATAGTTAAACAGGTTTTTAAATAAGAATAAAGCGATAATAACAGCTGCCATTATCATTAAAGTGTCTTGTGCTCCGTGCTCTGCTGTATACTGTGTGATGAAGTAAGACATAGAGTCTTCTAAGTAGTTTTTTAAGTGACCTATACCTGTATATACTGGTTGTTCTGTTATTTTTTTTGAATCACCGAAAAGTACTGTAAGCATTGGTATCAATGCTACAAATGATAATGCGCTAAAAAGGGCATATAGGATATTAAAGAAAACGTTTAGATATGCATAAGTCTTATATGGCTTAGCGAAGTGAATTATCTTTTTAAAATATTCGTTCATATTTAGTAAATGTAAAAAGCAAAAATAAACAAAAAAGACTGGTATTGCTACCAGTCCTGTTTATATGTTTAGTTCAATTTCATCTCGTTGATGATGTCTTGAATTCTTTGATCTAATAACTTTTCCGTTTGTTTTACCTCAGATAAGCTGTTTAGTGTCTCGTTCACACTAAAGTAGAATTTAATCTTAGGTTCTGTACCACTCGGACGAGCAGCGATCTTCGTTCCGTCTTCTAGATAGTATATTAATACGTTAGATTTAGGTACGTTGATAGGTTCTATTTCGTTAGTAAATAGGTTTTTTGCCTCACTAGATTGATAGTCTTCTACACATACTACTCTCTGACCGATAATCTCTGTAAGAGGATTTTGTCTAAGTTCTATCATCATTTGCTTAATTTCTTCAGCTCCAGAGATACCTTTTTTCACTAAAGAGATTAAGTGTTCTTTATAGAATTTATTATCAATGTATAAGTTCATTAATTCTTGGAAGAATGAGCTACCAGCAGCTTTAGCTACAGCGGCGATCTCACATACTAATAGTGCAGAAGCCACAGCATCTTTATCGCGTACAGCATCACCTACCATATATCCGAAACTCTCTTCTCCACCACCGATAAATTTTTGAGTAGGACATTCGTTGATAAACTTAGCAATCCATTTAAATCCTGTCAATCCCACTTTACACTCTACGCCATAACTCTCTGCTAGGTCTAGCATCATAGGAGTAGACACGATAGTCGAACCGATAAACTCATTACCTTTAAATCCTCTGTTGCGTTTATATTGTTCTAATAAGAATCCTGTCATCATCACCATAGTTTGGTTACCATTCAGAAGTCTCATATTACCATCTAAGTCACGTACAGCGATACCAATACGGTCAGAGTCAGGGTCAGTACCGATCACGATATCAGCACCAGTTTCATCTGCTAACTTAAGCGCCATAGTTAATGCCTCTGGTTCTTCAGGATTAGGAGATTTTACAGTAGGGAAGTCCCCATCTGGTTCTGCCTGTTCTTTAACGATAAATACATTTTTATATCCAGCAGCTTCGAATGCTCTAGGGATAAGCTTAATAGATGTACCGTGTAGAGAAGTATACGCTATTTTTAGTTGGTCTTTTACAGACTCAGGAGTATCAAAACTTGCGTTTTCGATAGTTGACTTAATAAAAGCAGCATCTAGCTCTTCACCTACATAAGTGATAAGGCTGTCATTTCCTTTAAAGTTAACCTCGTTATATGTTAATCTGTTGATTTCGTCGATTACTGCACCATCATTAGGAGGAACTATCTGTCCACCATCTTGCCAGTACACTTTATATCCATTATATTCAGGAGGGTTATGTGATGCCGTTAATACGATACCTGCATTACATCCGTAGTGTCTTACAGCGAATGATAATTCTGGTGTAGGACGCATCTCAGCGAATAAGTAAACTTTCACACCATTAGCAGTAAACACATCAGCTACTACTTTGGCTAACTCTTGACTATTATGACGACAGTCAAAATTTATAGCCACTTTCCATTCTTGGTTAGGGAATGATTCTTTGATATAATTAGCTAGTCCTTGTGTATTTTTACCTAAAGTATATTTGTTGATACGGTTCGTACCGATTCCCATAATACCACGCATACCACCTGTACCAAACTCTAAGTTTTTATAAAAACTATCTTTTAGAGTTGCAGGATCAGTATCCATCATTTTTTGAACAGAAGCCTGTGTATCAGCGTCGAAAGGTTCTTTTAACCACAACTCTGCTTTTGCTAAGATTTCTTTTTCTACTTGCATAATATTGAATATTTAGTGTGGATTAAAAACCGCGTTGTTCCGCGATTTTATATCTACTAATGTTTGTCTTTGTTTTTAGTATTAACTCGCCTAAGAAGCCAGCTAAAAATAATTGTGTTCCGATAATCATCGTGGCTAACGAGATGTAAAACCACGCATCTTGTGTCACTCGTATAGCAGGAAGATTGTGATACAACTTGTATAATTTGCTCGCTCCAATAAAGAATGCAGCACAAAATCCGATACCAAAAGTTATAACCCCCAAGGTACCAAATAAATGCATAGGTCGTTTACCAAATTTGGATAAAAACCATATCGTGATTAGATCTAAAAATCCGTAGATGAATCTACTCATACCGAACTTAGTAGTTCCGTATTTACGAGCTTGGTGTTGCACTACTTTTTCTCCTATATTATCATAGCCTTCATTTTTAGCAAGAACAGGGATATAGCGATGCATCTCACCAGATACTTCTATATTTTTGATTACCTCGTTTTTATATGCTTTTAGTCCACAGTTAAAATCGTTTAGGTGTACACCCGAAGTTTTACGCGCTGCCCAGTTAAACAGTTTAGAAGGAAGGTTCTTAGAAATGACAGAATCATATCTCTTCTTTTTCCAACCCGAGACCATATCGTATCCTTCTGCTGTAATCATTTGAAACAATCCAGGGATCTCATCAGGGCTATCCTGTAAGTCAGCATCCATGGTGATTACTACATCACCCATTGCCTCAGCAAATCCAGCATGTAGTGCCTGTGACTTACCGAAGTTGCGTTGAAAACGTATCCCCTTTACATTAGGGCTCTCTGCGCTTAATGCAGATATTATCTTCCACGAATCATCTTTACTACCATCATCTATGAATAGAATCTCATAGGTGAAGTCATTCTCCTGCATAACTTTTGTTATCCATGAGTGAAGTTCTGGTAGTGACTCTGCTTCGTTTAACAGAGGAATTACTATAGATAGATTCATTTAATTATTTGTGATCTTTATTAAAGTCAGTATCTACATCGTGGTTAATCTCTGTGTGAGATGGAGTAAACTCTGATTTGTTTTTAAATATAGCAGCTAATAAGATACCGATTACTGAGTTTCTAAGGATACTACCTGCCCATAAGAACAGTTGTGCCTTAGGAGCATATTGTTTTAATTCTTTGGCTTTTGCTAACTGTTCAGTGATTTGTTCTTGTGTAAGTGGAGAACCTTTTAAAGTCTCTACTAACATTCCATATAATTTTTGGTCAATTAGATCTTTTGCTGATGGGTCTACTAAGTTAAATAGAATGTTATTAACGATAAAGTTAGCTGTCACCCCTATAAGAGCAGCCACAAAGAATGGAGTGAATGCCTCTCTAAAAGTAATATATCCGCCTGCTTTCTTACGTGCAAAGTAGATAGTAGCTATACCAATAAGTACCGTCACTGCGATATTAAAGAAACCTGCGTAAGTGTTGACAAATAATGTTTTATCGGTAAAGAATATGACACAGTTAAACAATAAATAATATACTGCTAATATTATTCCGAAAGTAACACCTACTTTATTTAATTGGTTTTTCATTGGTAAACTATAAATGTGATTTACAAATATAAGAAAATAACCCTTTAAGAACAGTATCTGCAATGAGATTGTTAACATATTATGTTTGAATATTGATAGTATAAAATGGGAGAAGCGAGAAGCTGGGAACTAGTGGATAGAAAGCAAGGAAGTTTGAATCACCATTTACAAAAAAAATATACTTGTCTTTTTTTATTTTAGTGCGATTATCCCTCTTTAT
>JBOFGJ010000935.1:0-3934 GCA_051649065.1 Flavobacterium sp.
AAATAAAACTTTAGCCAAATCACTTATATTGGGCTTCTCATTATTAGTGAGCTTTTCTTTATTAGGTTTTTTTATTTTCAAAGGGCTAAAGACATTTAGCGATAAAGATCGTGTAGTCACTGTAAAGGGCTTAGCCGAAATGAATATAACAGCAACCTCTGCTACTATTGTAATAGATTTTGTAAATTCTGGAGATGATTTACAACAAATAATGAAGCAAAATGAGCAAAAGAAAGAGGCTATTATTACTTACTTAATTAGCCTAGGGTACTCAAAAACGGATATCAAAATCGCTAATATAGGAGTAAATGATCGAGAAAAATACCACGAACTTCGTTGGGAAGACGGACGACAAGTGTCTGTAAAAATAGATCGATACGCTATTGCACAACAACTAACCATCGAAACAAAAGATATAAAAGACACAGAAAACAAAATTGCTCAAATCAATCTAGATTTAATCAGTAAAGACCTGACTTCAAACATTAATCCAGTTTATTCTTTTCCTGAACTAAACTCTATTAAACCACAATTGATTGCAGAGAGCACAAAGAATGCGCGTATTGCTGGTGAGCAGTTTGCTAACGATTCTCAAGCTAAACTAGGTAAAATAAAAACAGCCTCACAAGGGCAAATCACTATTGTGGGAAAGTATTATTTTGATGAAGAGGCAACAAACAATACACTTAACGAACCTTATATTCGAAAAGCTAGAGTAGTAAGCACCATTGTATTTTTTTTAGAGTAATAAACTCGCCAAGAATACTTATTATTAGAAAATAAAAACATCATCTATATCCTAACGGAATATAGATGATGTTTTTTTATTATACCCTTTCGGGCATAATAATACACTTTTGCCAAATACTATACCTCTTCAGGTATAATAAGCAATAACAAAATGCTTCTACACTACCCTAATTTCTTCCCTAATAACACAGATTGTTCCTTAGCCCTATTAATTCCTTCTTTTAGCTTATCCATCACCTCCGTTTCATTAAAGTAATTAATCGCTTGTTCTGTTGTCCCCCCTTTAGAAGACACTTTAGCTATCCAGTCATGTGTAGATAAAGAGTTTGCCTCATACAATCCAAGAGCACCTGATATCGTTTGTTTTACTAATAACTCAGCTTGTGACGGTTCGAACCCGTAAGAAATAGCAGCCTGTATCATTGCTTCCATAAAATAAAATACGTAAGCTGGTCCACTACCCGATACAGCTGTTGCTGCATCTATTTTCTCTTCCTCCGTAACATAAACAGACTTCCCTGTCGTGTTAATCAAGTTCTGAATAATAAACAACTCTTTGCGATCTAGCTCTTCTGAAGCAGTAAACACCGTCATCCCCTTACCGATCTGAGTAGGTAGATTAGGCATAGAACGAACTATCTTATCGACTCCTAAGTCTTGTTTTAATCTATCAATAGAAATACCTGCCATAACAGAAACCACAATCTGTTCTTGATGCACGTACTTTCTTAAATCGTCAACTAATGCAGTAAAGTCCTGGGGTTTTACAGCGATGATAACGATATCACATGACTTCATATCACTATCTAGTTTATAGCGATAAGATAGCTTATGTATATTACGGCTATCCTCTGAAGCACTCTGTGAACGCGTATAAATCAATACATCTGTTGGATTAATAAACCTAGAGTTTATAAATCCGTTGGCAAAGGTACAGCCCATATTCCCCATTCCTACTATTGCAATTCTCATAAAAAAAACACCCCTGAATTAGATCAGAGGTGTTAAATATATAGAAAATAACTTAGTTATTTCTTCTTTTTGTTTTCATTTTGCAATTTCTGTTGCTCTTGAGCTTGAGCCATCATCTCTTGCATTTTACGTTGGAATCTACCTTTTGGGCGTTCTTTCGTTTTGTTCTCGTCGATGATTGCTTTAATCTTCTCTTCTTTCACAATGTGGTTTTTGATTACATACATAATACCGATTGTAATAGAGTTAGAAACAAAGTAGTATAAACTCAATCCTGACGCATAGTTATTAAAGAAGAACAACATCATAATCGGAGAGATATAAATCATCACTTTCATAATCTTGCTCATATCTGGCATACCTTCTTGAGCTGGAGCAGACATTTGTTGATCTCCTGTAGTCATCTTCATATAGAAGAAGATAGCGATAGAAGCCAATAATGGGAATAAACTCACGTGATCTCCATAGAAAGGAATTCTGAATGGCAATTTCAAGATTTGGTCATATGATGATAAGTCATCTGCCCATAAGAATGATTTTTGTCTCAAGTCAAACGCTGATGGGAAGAACTGGAACAACGAATAGAAAATAGGAATCTGTAATAATGCTGGTATACATCCTGCCATAGGATTAACCCCTGCTTTATTATAAAGACTCATCGTCTCTTGTTGTTTCTTCATTGGGTCATTCTTGTACTTCTCATTTAACTCGTTCACTTCTGGACGAATTGCTTTCATTTTAGCTTGAGAAACATAAGATTTATATGTCAATGGAGAAATCACCAATCTCACTAATACAGTTAATGCAATAATAGCAATACCGTAAGGCAAGAATGAACTTAAGAATCCGAATACTGGGATAAATAAGAAACGGTTAACCCATCCGAATAACCCCCATCCTAAAGGAACTGTTTTATCTAATCCCTTACCATAAGACTTTAACAACTTATAATCTGATGGTCCGAAGAACCATTGCATATCATAATTTAATTCACCATTAGTATACGCTAATGGCATTTTAGCTGAGAACTGTTTAGTAAACACAGTGTCTTTTGCTTCATCCTGAACTAAGTTCTCTGATTTTAAACTAGCCGTAGCGAATCCCTTATCAGATAATAAGATAGATGAGAAGAAATGTTGTTTAAACGCGATATAGTTAGCGTCTTTGATATCTTTAGTATCTTCTTTACTACTAGCGCTTAAGTTATTATCTTTTCCATCTTCATACTCATAGTAAAGACGAGTATATTGGTTCTCGTATGAGATACTTTTCTCATTTGTAAACGCTTTAAGCTTCCAATCTAATGATGGAACCTCAGAAGTATTCACTACTTTACTTAACCCTTGAGTACGGATAGAAAAGTCTAACATATAATCATTAGGCTTTAATACATATCTATACTCTAAAAACTCAGTAGCTGATACTTTTAAACGCATAGATAATACTTGATTCTCTCCTTCTTTAGATAATTCTGGTTCGAAGTATAAGTCTCTTGTATTAAATCTTCTGTTATCTTTCGTAGATAACTCTAAGTTAAACTCTGAATTGTTATTTTTAATAAGCTCTACTAACTCTTTAGAGTCTTTAGTAAAACGAGTATCATTATTAATAACAACATTAGATAAACTACCACCTTTATTCTCAACAACTAAAGTAAGTAACTCACTTTTAAGTTCAGTTTGTCCTCCCTTTGCTGATGGTAAAGTTGCACTGTAAGCGAATGGACCTAAAGCAGCTTGTAAAGTAGGATTCATTACTGAATCAGTTTGTGTTTCTACTTGAGCACTTATAGCAGTCGAAATCTTCTCAGCCTCAGCTTCTTTAATGATCTCTGTCTTTGCCACCTCTTTATCATTAGCGATAGCGTCTTTCTCTTTGTTGATATTATTCAACATCATCCAAATTAGCAACCCGGCAATAATAACAAAGCCGACAATACTGTTACGATCTAATTTTTTTCCTTCCATTACTTAATTTGTAGTTTATCAAATTTTTCGTTGTAATAACATAGTGTTAATTACGATAAGAACTATTTTGTTCTATTGTCAATTGCTGCTTTAACAAGGCTTACAAAAAGTGGATGTGGTTTTGCCACTGTACTTTTGTATTCAGGGTGGAACTGCACAGCTACGAAGAATGGGTGAGATTCTAACTCTACCACCTCTACTAGTCCAGTATCAGGATTCCATCCAGAAGCTATTAATCCAGCTTT